>NZ_JBHWIQ010000028.1:0-116180 GCF_042732055.1 Streptomyces sp. NPDC059816 | reverse complement strand
AACGAATGAGCAACACCGACCCGAACACGACCACTCATTCCGCGAAGCCCCAGGTCAGAAATCCACCTTCTACTCAGATCCACCGGCCGACGACAGTGCCGGAATAGCGGTGTTCACCGCCCGCACGGGGCGGCTGGCCGCGCTGCCGCGGCTGCTGTCGCTGGACCAGAGCGGCGAGCTGACCAGCGCGCACGTGAAGCTGGTGGCCACGGCCGTGGGCCGCTCGGAGCGGGCGGTGTGGCGGTGGGTCGCCGAGGCGCGCGCCACCGGCCACGCCGATGCGGCGTCCCGGACACGGTTCCGCGTCACACCTGAACTGCGGCGGCTGCTGGTGTGGGGAGGCAACGCCTCCGCCGTGCACCGTGAGCTGAAAGCAGCGGGCCCTGGACGATCCGCAGTTGCCTGCGGCCCCGTCGCTGTCTACGCTCCACCGGGCGCTGCGCCGGGACCTGACGCCCGGGGAGCGGGCCGGGCTCGCCAAGGGGGAGGCCGCCCGGCGGGCCTTCGACGTGTTCGGGCAGCGCCCTCCCGCGCACCGCAACGCCGCCTGGGAGGGCGACCACAAGTGTGTGCCCGTGCGCGTGCTGCTCGAGGACCAGCTCGTGCAGCCCTGGGTGACCTGGTTCATCGACTGCCACACCAAAGTCATCACGGGGGTGGCCGTGACGCCGCACGCCCCCAGCGCGGATGGGGTGCTGGCGGCCCTGCGGATGGCCCTGGACCGTGCCGAGCCCTTCGGCCCGGCCGGCGGCCTGCCGGGCCGGATCAGGGTGGACCGCGGCAAAGAGTTCCTGTGTGCCACCGTCGCGTCGGCCTTGGGCGCCTTCGCCGTGCCCGTCGTCGATCTCCCGGCCTACAACCCTCATCTGAAAGGCACCATCGAGGCGCTCAACGGTGCGGTCGAGGACATGCTGTTCGTCTCCATGCCGCGCTACGTGCACCGGCGGGCGCACCGCGGATCCGGACGAGCCCGCGCTCTCCTTCGAGGCGTTCGTGGAGCTGCTGCTGAAGTGGGTGCACTGGTGGAACACCGAGCACCAGCCCAGGGCGCTGGGCGGCCGCACCCCGATGCAGGCGTGGTCGGGCGACCCCACTCCCCTGCACGACGTTACCGCCGAGCAGCTGGCCCATTTCGGGCTCGAGGACGACGGACGCACCCGCACCATCACCACGCAGGGCGTGCAGTGGCGCAACCGCCACTACATCGCCCCCTGGATGGTCGGCCAGGCCGGCGTCCGCGTCGCGGTGCGCCACCTGCCCCATCATGACCTGACCATCGAGGTCTTCGGCCTGGACGGCGTGCACCTGGGCAGCGCCGTCCTGGCCGAGGCAGCCAGCGAGGAGCAGGTCAGCAAGGTCCGCAGGGCGCGGCGGCTTCGCGCGGACATGAAGGCCGCCGCACGGCTGCGCCGCGAACGCTTCGAGGCCGTCACCACCGCCACCCCGCCCGAGCGTCTGGGTGCGCTGACCGAGGCGGAAGCCGAGGCAGAACTTGCCGCATCGGACGCCACAGGCCTGCGGCGTGCCGATCCCGGCTACATCCCGCACCAGCCCGTCCCGGACGGCTGGGCCCGCCCGGTCACACCGGCTGCGGACGAGCCGGGAAACGACCCCTCTGAGGAGAACGTGTGAGCGGCGACATGGACTACGGCAGGCTGCCCGCCGAGGACGAGGACCACTTTCACCGCCTCGATGCGCACCTGGTGGCCACCGATACGCTCATGACGACCCTGGACGACGTGCAGGCGACGATCGACGCCAAGGCCATGATGGTCGCCTACGGAGCGGCCGGATACGGGAAGACGATGTCGGTGAACTCGGCGCTGCGCAAGATCGCCCCCGACAACACCTACCGCCTTGAGCTGCGCTCGGGGCCGACTCCCCGCGGCATCCGCCACGGGCTGTTTCACGCCCTGGGGCTGCCCGGGGAACCACCGACCCGGCCGATCGAATTCGACACACTTCTGAAGGAAACGCTGTCGCAGACGTTCCGCGTGCTGGTGTGCGACGAGGCCCAGTGGATGGGCCGCAGTTCGTTCGAGTACTGGCGCCACCTGTGGGACGACCGCAACACCGACATCGCGGTGATCTTCGCCGGCGGCGATGACTGCTACAAGGTCCTCAAGCGGGAGCCGATGCTGGCGTCACGGATCTTCATCTGGCAGAAGTTCACGCGCATGCCCGAGGCCGAAGTCGTCGGCACGCTGCCGGCATTCCACTCCCTGTGGGCCGGAGTGGACCCACAGATGATCCGCAACATCGACCGGGCCGCGGCCCACGGCAACTTCCGCAACTGGGCCACCATCACCAAGCACATGCTCAACGGTATGAAGAAGAAGGGCCTGACCGAGGTCAGGCAGGACCTCGTCAACTGGGTGTACAGCAAGCTGGGTGGAATGTAACAGCCGCCGCACATGCGCGGCGGCCCGGGAAGTACGGGCCGCCGCCGACTTCGCGCGCCGTACGGACCGGCCCTGAGGTCTTCCGTATCCGGGTCGGTGTGTGCGGTGCGCGGCTGGAAGGGAGGTGGTGGCGCTGGTCTACGGCGACGTGACGATCGTGGTGGATGAGCGGGACGACCTGTTCTACACCCAGGCCGCGCTGCAGGCCCACCAGCCCGGGGAAGGCCGCATCACCGTGCAGCCGACGCCAGCCAGCGGCAGCCCGGCCGCGCTGGCGCAGGACATGCTGTATGCGCTGGGCAAGCGGCTGGCCCCCGGGCCCAACTCCCCCGATGTGTGGCTGGACTCGGTGAACGCGGCCTGGCTCGCCGCGGCGGCCTGGGGGGTCGCGACCGGGGTACGGCACGTTATGGTTCCCCGGGCCCATCTGCTGACCTTCCGGCGAATCGACCAGCTGCTCGCCTGACGCGAGTTGACGGGGGCTCAGCTGACTCTGCTGTGGCAGAAGCCGCCGCGCGGACTGCCGCTGGCGCTGGCCCGCGTGGAGCGCCATATCAGCAGCCGGGAACAGTTCGAGGCGCTGCTCGCCGAGCCGGGACCGATACCCGCGCGCCCGTCCTTCCCTCCCGCTATCCCGGCGGTCACGGTAGCAGCGGCGACGGCTGCGGGGCAGTCACCCGCCCCGCAGCCGCATGGGACCGGGGCGGCGGCGATGAGGCCCGGACGGCGAACCAACCCTTGTGCCGGTGCGTTGGCCACGGCGCAGTTGGTCCAGGCCGCCCCTGCCATCGAGATCGCGTCCGAAGACACCACCGCTCTGGCCACTCTCGCGCACCCGCTCATCGCCGGAGCGCTGAGCGTGCTGGCCTTCACCCGGGCCGACCTGGGCAGCCCGCGCTTCACCCGCGACCTCGACATCACCGGCGACGTCTCCACCATCAAGCTCCACGGGGTCGGCCATCGCAGCTGCCCGCTGTACGCGGTCCCTGCCTGGGCACGCCTGCTGCTGGCCGGCGCCCGAGCCCACCACCGCCTGACGGGCCGGCCCGGGGACAGCGTGTTCGCCCCCGTGCTGGTCGCCGAGGCACGCCATCTGCGTGCACACGCCGGGCGTCTGCCCCGACTCGACCTGACCCGGCCCGCTGGCATGCTTGTCCCGTGAGCTGGCGGTGCCGACCGTCCGCACTGAGCGCCACACGGCACAGCTGAGGTTGCCGATCGCGGCAGCCACGGCCCACGGTGGGAGGGCTGGAGCGGTGGAAGACAGTCCCAACCGCCCGCTCTGCCGTGTGCCGCAAGGTCAGCAGTTGTCGGGCATCTGCACGGCTTCCAGCAGGCCCGGGAGTGCGGGCAGGACTTCGTCGTAGAGGGTCTCCTGCTCGCAGCCGTGCCCGCCGGTTCGGGCGATCTCGTCGGCCAGATCGCGCAGGGCCTCGATGCCCTGGTGCGCGAGCCGGGCGGCGAGCTTGCGGTTCTCCTCCAGTTTCGCGGGCTCCTGGTGGTATTTGGTGCCGGCACGGTAGAGGTCGACGGTCATAGCGACGGGGGTGACGGGCCGCCCGATGCGGTCGGCGAGGTTCCCGATGATGCGGATGCCGTGGGCGTCGAGGTCGCCCCATGCCGCAACGGGCAGGCCGTCGAGGCCGCGGAGAAACTCGGCCAGCCCGTCGGTTGCGTAGCCCTTGCCCCAGATGCACAGCCAGGTGTCGGCGATCTCCCGGATCTTGCAGACCTGTTCGAAGGTGTCCTCGTTCTCGATCAGGAAGATGCCCTGGGCGTCGCAGGAGATCATGCCGAGGGCGCGGACACCGCGGGCGGGAAGGGCGAGCCAGGGGTTGCAGGCTGCCGCATCGGCGATGACGGTTCCGACGCGCCACTGCAGGGGGCCGCGGATGCGTAGTTCGGTGTCGGCCTTGTCGACGGCCTGGTCGAAGGGGATGCCGATCAGGTTGGAGAAGGCCTGCTGCCTGGCTGGGGTCCAGGTGCTCTTGGTGTTGCGCAGGCTGCGTCCGGCGAGTTCCTTGGCGGTGATCTTGCGGGGGGTGTCCTGGCCGGGCCACCAGATGCCAGCGGCCCGGATGGCGACCTCGTACACACGCCAGTCCTCGGCTCGTGTGGCGGTGCCTTCGGGGATCTTCAGGACGCGCCCGGGTGGTGTCTTGGCCAGCAGCGCGTGTTCATAGGCGAGTTGAGGGACGTCGGCCATGACGTCGAGGAGCTCGCGGTGCAGGTCTTCGGGGTGCTGGCGGCCTTGGAGTTCGGCGAGTTTATCCTCGGCGAGTTCGGCCCACGACTGGGTCAGGGTCCATGACCGCGGGCTGTAGGCGGTGCCGTTGACGACGTCGCAGCGCAGGATGACGGCGCCGCAGCGGATGAGGTCAACCACGGTCTGCCAGGCGTTCGCCGAGGTCGGCTTGGATGGTGGGCCAGCGCTTGGTGGTCTTAGTCCGCAGGACCTTCATCAGTTGTCGGGTGGTCAGGGCGGGCGGCGGCTCATAGGGGCTGACGGGGTGGTCGGCGACAAGGTCGACCTGCCGGGGACTGACAGTGAGGATGTGACGTGGCTTCTCCGACGGGTCTGACTCACGGACTGACCGACGTCTCGACTGTCTTGTTTGGGATTTGTCGATCCGCTCGGAGGAGCCGCCTCGCACGCGACCGGACGGGCGACCGTGACCTTATAGGAGCTTGGTCAAGAATCCCCGCCACTGTCCTGTCCGCCCGCCCGGCCGGCGCGTGCCGCCCCACCGGGATCAGCGAGAGGACGGCAGTGACCAGCATGACGGACCAGGCCCTGGAAGTCACAGGTGGCATCGACACGCACGGCGAGACCCACCATGCGGCAGTCGTCGACCGCCTCGGCCGTCACCTGGCCGACCGGGAGTTCGAGGCCACCGGCCCCGGATACCGCGAGCTCCTGGCCTGGCTGCTCGCCCAGGGCGCCGTGACGGCGGTCGGAGTGGAAGGCACCGGCGCCTACGGCGCCGAACTCGCCCGCGTCCTACGCGAAGCGGGACTGAAGGTCGTCGAGGTCGACCGGCCGGACCGCAAGACCCGCAGGCTGAAGGGCAAGTCCGACCCGATCGACGCCTACGCCGCCGCCGTGGCGGTGGCCTCCAGCCGGGCGAGCGGGACACCCAAGGCCCGCACCGGTGTCGTGGAAGCCGTGCGCGCCCTGCGCGTGCCGCGCCGCTCGGCCGTCAAGTCCCGCACCCAGGCGGTCAACCAGGCCCGGCAGCTGCTGGTCACCGCGCCCGAGAGGCTACGCGCCCCGCTGCGCGGGCTGACGGCCGCCCAGTTGGCGAAGGCATGCGCGCGGCTGCGGCCCGGCGACGACCTCGCCGACCCGCTGCACGCGGCCAAGGCCGCCCTGCGTCGGCTGGGCCGGCGGATCCTGGCCCTGACCGAGGAGATCAACGAGCTGGAGGCCGAGCTGAAGACGCTCACCACCCAGGCCGCCCCCGAGCTGCTGGCCCTGCAAGGCGTCGGCGCGGACGTGGCCGGGCAGCTGCTGGCCACAGCCGGAGACAACCCTGACCGGCTGCACTCCGAGGCCGCCTTCGCCCACTTGTGCGGCGTCGCCCCGATACCGGCCTCCTCCGGGCGCAGGGATCGCCACCGCCTCAACCGCGGCGGAGACCGGACCGCCAACCACGCCCTGCACACCATCGTGCTCTGCCGTCTGCGCTGGGACGACCGCACCCGCACCTACATGGAACGGCGCACCCAGCAGGGACTGTCGAAGAAGGACATCATGCGCTGCCTCAAGCGGCACGTCGCACGAGAGGTCTACCGCGTCCTCATGCGATCCCTCGACCACCGCACCACCACCCGGCAAACCACACAAAGCGACCTCACTGAAGCCGCTTGACATCCATAGGAGCATCCCGCCGTCGCTGGTCCCTGGGGACGCTCACGTGGATGGTGTCGTCGGCGTCCTTGGTGATGCGCGGCAGGGTGACGGCGGTGATGCCCGGCGGCAGGTTACGCAAGGGGACGGTCTCGCGGCCGTGTGCCTCGCCGATGAGGAGTGGAGGTCTGGGGGTGGGATCAGACATGGGCGCGTCCTGCGGTGATCCAGTCTTCGGTGAGTTGGGTACGGTCACCGTTGCTGTCGAAGGCCCATATGTTTGTGGGCTGGTTGATGATGTCGGCCGCTGATGCGTGGACGAACCACAGCAGTTCCCCGCAGACATCGGCGGCGTCGGCGAGGACGCTGTCCTGGCAGGTGCCGAGGATGGTCAGGTGTTGGTCACGGGCGACGTCGCGCAAGGCGGCGAGCATGTCCTTGCGGTTGACCTCCCCGAGGCTGTTGCCGAGTTCGTCCAGGATCAGGACTCTGCCCTGGGTCTGGGAGTCGGCCAGGAGTGCCGCGAGGACCAGCAGGATGGCATGCACCTTGGCCTGGGCGCTGTTGGCGTTTTCTCGGTAGGAGACATATCCGCCGCTGCGGGAGCGTTTCCATCGCGGGATGACTTGCCACTGCCAGTCACCGGCGCCCTGGGGGCGGACGCTGATGTGCTCGAGCTTGGCTCCGTGGCCGTCGCCACGCAGGTCGAGGTCGTTGAAGGCGACGCTGATCTGGGCGAAGAGGCCGTCAAGGTGCTTTTCGATCATGTCCTGGAGGGTTTCCAGGTTGGCGCAGGGCGGTGTCGAGGTAGGTGAGGCAGCGCGGGGCGGTGCCGTAGAGCTTATCGGCCATGGCCTGGGCGGAAAGGATCTGGCGTGTGCCCAGCTCACGCCACAGGGCGTCGGCCTGGATGCTGCGCTCGTGATCGGTGGGGGCGTCGGCGAGGTGCAGGCCTTCGGTCCAATTGGCTTGCAGGTAGGGGCGGTGGTGGCGATGCGGACCCACACGGTCAACGAGCTGGTGGCGGGGTCCGCGGGGTGAGCGAAGACGCCGACGATGTAGCCGTGGGTGACCGGAGAGGCATGGTGAGCTTGGTCAACGCCGGCTGCGTCGGGACGGAACAGGATGCCGCTGGCGTGCCGGCCCCCGTTAGCCTCCAGGCGCCACTGCGGGTCGGCCAGCAGCAGGGAGACGGCGATGAGGAAGCTGGTCTTGCCGGAGCCGTTCGAGTCGTCCTTGGGACCGAGGCCGGAGACGGCGATGAAGGTCTCCGGGAGGATCGGAACGGCGTGTGACGTAAGGCGGGCGATGTCGAAGGTCTGGACACCGACGAGTTGGTGGTCGCCGACAATGCCCCGGGACGGATCGGACGCGGGCGGAGTAGTCATGGTGTGTCGGGCACCTCGTGGTCGGGAGCGGCAGCCGGGGCCACGGCGCGGAGGGCGCGGCGGCGACGGATCGATTCGGCTAGGGGACCGTCGGGGTCTGCGAGTAGGATCAGCTGTTCGAACAGCTCGGCGCCTACGGCCGGCGTCAGGCACAGGAACTGGTTGCCCAGGACGTAGCCGGGTTTGGTCCGGCGGACCAGATCGGCGTCGGTCAGGCGCTGCAACGCGCCGGTGAGGGCCACGTCGGACACCTGGCAGTCCTTGAGCTGATCCCTGGGCACAGGGGTGCCCTGGGTCCACAGCTGCTCGGGCAGGGTGATGCCGGATGCTCGTGGAATGGCGACGCTGAACAGCAGGATCAGAGTGAGGACGGCGCAGTCGTCACGCGGCAGAATCCCGATTCCTTCGTGCGCCAGACGTTGTCTGATCTCGTCGGTGTAACCGGAAAGGTAGCCGCCGCCGACCGCCAGCAGAGTGCGTCCAGATGCAGCCAGGACCTGTTCCACCACGACCCGCAGCGGGGTCTCCGCGAGGGCGCGGTAGTGGGCCGGCCGCACAGGGAGCATGGCGGTCTCCACGGCGCAGACCGCCGCTCGGACGTCCGCCCGCCGGTTATGGGACAGGGCTTCCAGGGCCGGTACGTCCACCTGTTCAGCCCTTCCTCGGGGCGGGCAGGACGTCGTATCCGCCGCGGAGTTCGGCCACATCACGCTCGGACCACAGCGCGACCATGGGTCCGAGGCGGATCATGCCGTCGCCGGCGTCCGCCGAGAGGTGGCCGCAAGCGCGCAGGAATCGCAGAGCCGTCAGGAAGTGTGCGCTCTGGCCCAGTGCGGCCACGCCTTCCCGGGGAGTGAGGGCGTCCTGGAGGGAAGCCAGGGAGGCGATGACGTCCTCCTGCGCGGCGGGCTGTCCCGGGTACAGCGGCTGGCTGGGGTCGGGCCAACAGTGGCGGATGCAGCAGGCCAGTGTGACCAGGCGGACGGCCGAGGCGGTGCGGTGGGCGTCGCTGTCGCCCAGGGCGCCGCTGGCCGGTTCCACATCGGGGCCCAGCCGGCCATCAGCTCCTGGATACCGTCGGGTGTGACGGCCTCCACCAGACGGCGCTCCACATCGTCGACGGCGCGGCGCAGCCGGCTGAGTTCGGCGCGGTCCGCGGGGACGGGAACCGTGCGCAGGGCCCGGGCGCGTGCCAGCAGGTAGGGGTCACTCATGGGGGCTCTGCGGTGCGGCTTCGGTGTCGTCGTCCATGCCTTGGGGGCTGTCGGGGATGCGGTACGCGGTCACCGGTGAGGCGTAGGTGACCGGGCCTGCACCATCCACGATGACCTCGCGGGAGATGTCGAGCATGAACGGGATGGCTGGGTCCGCTGCGGCGCGCAGCAGCTCGACCAGGTGCTTGACCGCTGTCTGCCAGGGCAGGGCCCGCAGGGCGATGGTGACGTCGGCTTCGTCCTTGCCAGCCATGAGCAGGGTCACGGTGGCCTCCCGTCGCTGGCGGGCGAGCGCGGCCTTGGCGCGTGCGGCATCGACCGGGTCCGGGCCGGGCGGCCGCGACGGGGGGCGGGGTAGGCGCTGCCGTGGTGGTGGGGGCTGGTGGTCGGCTGCGGCGGTGAGGATCTGGCCCGTGGTGATCTGGACGTGCGGCGGATCGAAGACGGTCGTGGCGAACACCTGGGCAAGCGCGTCGGCGGAGGAGCGCCGGGCCGCGGTCACGTACTGCTCGGGAAGGAGCATGATGAAGTCGCGGCGGTTGGTGGCTTGTTGCATGAGCCGGTCGTGGAACTCGTTGACGGCTGCCGTGTAGCGCAGGGCTTCCTGGATCAGGCGGGTACCGGCAGGACGCAGCGCGGGGTACTGCTCGGCGACGGCGTGGACCAGGTGTTTTGCCTCCTCGAGCGAGGTGGTGTGGGCATTGTGGTGGCGCTGGCCGAGGAGTTCTTCGATGGGCCTGGTCCGCACGAGCCGCAGCAGGTGGTTGGTGTAGTTCGCCAAGCTGCGCCGGGCCTGCGCAATCTTGGCGGCTAGTTGCTCCTCGGTCAGGGAGCCGTTCAGGAGACCTTCCCGGGTCCGGTCCAGCAGCATGGTGATCTCCTGGACCCCGCCGGCCTCCCCGAGCCGCTCATAGACCAACAAGGCTGCGCCGCTGGTCGGGTTGAACACATACCGCTGGTCGTGGGCCTTGCCGCGCAGCGACTCCAGCAGACGAAGCTTGATGAAGATCCTGAATCTCGCATCAAACTCGCCGGCGGAGGCCACCGCAGCACACGCCTGGGCTATCTCCCCGCGGCTCAGGCCATGTTCGGAGCCGAAGTCGCCGAACACGTCCCGGACGGCCTCGGCGATGCGCAGTGCCACCGGATCGCGTGTCACTGCGCTCGGTGCAGCAGCGACCGGTGCCACGAATGGCGGTATGTGCTCTAGACCCTCCGCGTCGTCCTCCTGCTGCACGGAGAACAAGTCAGGCTGATCCGGCAAGTCCCCCTACCACCCCCGCATCACGTGCGTCCCTGGACCAGCATGACCGCTACCGGGCTCAAAGGGCCTGGAAACCACAAAACTTGTCTTTGTCCATCCCCAGCCCCAGCCCCAGCAGTGAGCGCGTGTCAGGTGCATCGGGATGGCCGAGGTGTCCATCGTCCGTCGTGCTGGAGCGGGGCCCCGCGTCGAGCCTGGCCCTCCCGGAAGGGGTGCGGGCCGGCTGGCAGGCCGATCTGGCGGGCACCCGGCTTCATGTCCTGGCAGCGGCAGGATGCTGTGGCAGCGCCGGTGGACGGGCGCGGTCGTCGCCGACCGGGGGGCCGTCGGGATGGTCGTACATCCAGGACAGGCCGCCCAGGTCGAGGCGTTGGCGGGTGCGGGTCGGTTCAGAGCCTTCGGCCGGGACCCTAGGATTAAGTTCGGGGTTTGGGGAGACGGAGGTAACGAGTGACGCAAGTCCTTGTTGTCGGCGTGGGTGACTTCAACGGGGATGACGAGGATGACGACGCAGATCCTCTGGCTCCTTCGAACACGTTGGAGGAGCTGCCTTCCGTGGCACCGGCCGTCGCCGGCTTGACCGCGCAGCTGGCCAAGACACCCGGGCTGAACGTGCTGGGCGGTCAGGCCTCGCTTGATCCCGACTCCGATACGCTCACGTGTCTGTGGAGAGGGGCTCTTCGGCAGGCACAGGCTAGTGCGGGCGCCGAGGCCCTCATCGTGCACTTCGCGGGGCACGGGGTGGCCGGACCGGGCGGTCGAACATTGTTCCTGGCATCGCGGGAGACGACGCGCAGGGATCTGTGGTGGACGGCTGCGCAAGTCGGAACGTGGCTGGGTGAGGCCGAAGCGGTGGCGGACGGACCGCCGGTATTGCTCCTGCTGGATGTGTGCGGGGCCGGCAGGGCCGTGATGCAGCAGCTCCTGGACGGAATCAGGGCCGATGACCGGCGTGCCTGGGTCATCGCGGCGTGCGCCCCTAACGAGAAGACGTATCAGGCACGGTTCACGGTGGCAGCCGGCATGGTCCTGGAGCGGCTGCGTGAGGGGCGGCTCGACATCTCCCCCGCTGTCGAACATGTACCGGTGGAGACGCTGGCGCGTGAGATCGACCGTGAGCTCGCCCGGTCGGCGGCTGTCGAGGACCTGTCCATCGCAGAGTGTGCTGCGGACCACCCATCCGGAAGCCCGTGCGCCGGTGCCGCCCTTCCTTCTCAACCCTTCCTACCGGGCTACAGCCGGCGGCCAGTTCCGCCAGGCGGTCGACCTGGGGCTGTGGCAGTTCGCGACCGCGGTGGACCCTGCGCTCGACCCGCTGCACTTCATCTCACGTGCCTCGGGAACCCCGCAGCAGCAGGACATCGCGCAGGGCTGCTTCTTCACTGGGCGCGACGAACAGCTGGGGGCTATCAAGCGGTGGCTGGAAGGGCCCAGCGAGCAGACCCTGATGATCGTCACCGGCAGCCCCGGCTCGGGAAAGTCCGCGCTGCTCGGTGTGGTGGCCTGTCTGGCTCACGCTCAGCTGCGTGAGGTGTCCCGGCAGGTTGCCGGCGCCGTAGGCCGGGATGTCAGGCCTGAGCTGGATCCCGATCTGGTGGCGGTTCACGCCCGGCAGCGGGGCCCCTCCGAGGTTCTGGCATCGATTGCCGCCCAGCTTGGGCTGGCGACAGATCCCGGACGGGGCTGGAGCGCTACGGCCCTGCTGAACCGGATCACCAACCATTGCCGCCGCCCCGTGACCATCGTGGTCGACGCCCTGGACGAAGCGTCCTTGGACACGGCGCTGGTAGAGGTGCTGAGAGAGCTGTCGCACGGACGCCGGCGGTTCGAGGAGGAGGATCCCCACAGAGACCTGGTGCTGTGCCGGGTCCTGGTGGGAACGCGGCCGTGGTGGGACAGGTATGCGGAACTGCTCGAGGACTTGGCCGACGACGAACAGCTCGCCCGTCTGGACAACAGCCTGCCATGGGGGAAGAAATACGTCCCCCTGATCAGGGAGCTGACAGCCAGTGGGCTGCTGGTCGATCTGGACAGCATCTCGGCCGAGCAGCGGACGGCAGAGCTGACCGGCTACATCTGCGACGTGCTGGAGACGTCTCGGACATACAGCGGGCCCGGTACTGCCGAGGTCCGCAAGGCCACTGCCCGCGCGGTCGCACAGCAGTTGGGGTTGCGCCACAAGTCCGGCGCGTTCCTGCTCGCCTCCCTGTTCGCGCACTACCTCGTCCACCGGGAAGCAGCCCCGAGTGTTGAGGAAGTGATCAAGAAGGTTCCGGCGAGCCTGCCGGCCATGCTGGATCTGCACCTGGACGTCCTGCAGCAGGAGCATCCCGCCATGTCCGCCGTGCTGGCGGCCGTGGCCCACGGATACGGGCAGGGCATGCCGCTCGAGGTGGTACACAGCGTCGCACAGGCATTCGTGGCGCCGGGCTGCAAGGCGCCGGACCTGGACGATGTACGCAAAGCGCTGTCCACAGCATCGTTCTACCTGCGGTTCAGCACCGATACAGACGGCCAGCGGTTGTATCGCTTCTACCACCAGAGCCTTGTCGACCATCTGCGCACCGCGCACGAGCGGCTGAAGCGTAGGGACATCTACACACGTGTTCTCGACACGGTTCCCGGCCCCTCCGAGGTTGCCGCCCGCAGATTCGGGCTGGCCCTCCCCTACGTGCTGCGGCATGCCGCTCAGCATGCCGTCGACGCCCGAGCCCTCGACGAACTGCTGCTGTCCGCCTCTTACCTCGTTTTCTGCGACCCCCTGCTGCTCCACGAGCACACGCAAGGCCGCACGGTGCGTGGACGGATCGCAACGCTGATGAGCCGTGCTGCGCTGTCGGCCGCACACGAACCGTGGCAGCGGCGCGAATGGCTCAGGAACACGGCAACTGTGTGGGACGAGCCGTGGCTCGTCGAGGCTCTCGACGCACTGGAGGAGCCCACAGCACAGCGTCCACGGGCAGCGATGCTGGTATTCGCCTGGGGCACGGCCGAGGCACTCACTGACGCCGACGAGCTCGAAACCTGGGGAACCGTCAGCCCGGTCCTCGTGCGGTGCTCACAGCGATGGCTGGCCGTCGGCGAAACCTACTCCGGGCAACTGGCGGTGTGGGACGTCCGGATGGGCACCTTCCTCTTCTTCCTTCACATGCCGGACGACGCTCCGCCGGACATGCTGCGCGGCAAGTACGGGCCCTTCGGCACGTTCGTAGCGGAGGGAACGTCTGACGGCCACGTCACGGTGTGGGACATCGACACCGGACAGGTGAAGACCACTTTCGAAACAGACGCAGTTCCCCTCACTGCGCTCGGCGTTGTCGAGCAGCGCGGCAGGGCACTCATCGTCGTCTGCGGTGGCGGCGAGGTGACCGCGTACGACATGGAGGGGTACAGGGTTGCTTCCCTGGACGTGATCGCCGACTGGCTGTCTGGGCTGGAGGCCAACGGGGGCGTGGAGAACCTGTTCGAGCCCGACATGGACATCGAGGGCTACAACTGCACCGCGGTCGGCGCCACCGTGCTGGATGGGACCGAGGTCTATGTGGCCGGTGCTGTCGACGGCGCTGTCCACGTCTGGGATGCAGACGGCAAGAAGCACGTCGTGTGGGCAGGAAGGCAAGAACCCATCACCAGTCTGCAGATCCTCACCGGCCCCGGTGGGCCGTTCGTCGTCACGGGCGCCCCAGACGGCAGCCGGGTGTGGGATCTACGGACCGGGGACTCACGGCTGCTGGAGGACATCAGGAGGGGCGCCTCCGGGGCAGTGATGCTTCACGACGGCGCACCGTGCTTCGCGTACTTCAAACGAGGCGCTGAGATCAGCGTGCAGCCCCTCGACGGTGGCCCGGTCATCCCGGATGGTGTGTGCCAACTGCCGCGCGGGCTTGAGAGAGTCAATGCCTTGGCGACGGATGACACAGGCTGGGCGGCAGTGGGCCGGATGTCAAACAAGTCGTTCCCAAGGGTGAGGACCGCCCTGCTCTCCCAGAGTGTGCGCGACGGCAGGACCTCGCTGCTGCCGACCACCAGGCATGCCTCCCTGGTGGAGCACGTCGCCGTGGCCAGGACGGTCAGCCACGCGTGGCTTCCGGCTGCCAGCGTGGACGAAGAGGGCACTCTCATCGTCTGGGACGCCCTGACAGGCAGAACGGTCTGGGCTCGCCGAAGGGAAGGCGTCAACGCCGTCAAGGTGGGGCGTCTGGCCGGGAGGAATGTCGTCTTCCTGAGTCACGGCTTCGGCAACGGGAGCAGGATCGAGTTCCTGAATGCCAGCAACGGGAGGCCGATCCGCGCTTCATTCGCACCACGGGACACAGTCCAGGAACTGTTCGTCGACGATGCGAGCGAAGTCACCAGAGTCGTCGTGCGCACCCGTTCTGGGATCTACACGCTTGGCTTCGAGGAAGGCGAGCCGGAACGGACGCTGTACGAGGAAGAGAACCTCAGGGCCGGAATGGCGCACTGCTCCGCATGGAGACGGGACAAGGACGACGACGTCGTGGTCGTCGCTCACACGAGGGACCGCCACGTCGGCTCAACCTGGCGGACGGACAGAACCCTGACCGTGCACTCCACAAGCGATGTCAACCGAATCCTGGCCAAGGACACACCGGCGATGGTCGACCTGGAGATCGGCCAGTGGGGCGAACACGATGCCATCGTCTGCGGTGACGAAGCCGGGTTCATCAGCGTGCTGTGCCTGAAAACCGGGCGGGAACTGGCGCACTTTCCAGCCCATACGGAAGGCGTGTGGTCCGTGGCGTTCGTCAGGAGGGGCAAGATGCCCCTGCTGGTTTCCTCGGGTGAGGACCATCGTGTCCGCGTCTGGGATCCTCGTGATCCTGGCGTAGCAAAGGAAGAGACTGTCTTTCCTGACAGCCTTGGGATCATCGCTGTCAGCGAGGCGGGCGTCTTCGCAGGGTTCGGCACCCGGGTGGCGTTCTTCACCTGGTCGGACCTGGCTGACAAGACAGACTGAGCAGGAGAACGAGGAGCTGATGAGCCGGATTGTGGTCGTCCATGGGGTGCGCAACTACAAGAAGGGGCTGACGCCGGAAGAAGCAGCGACCAAGCTCGCCGGCCGCTGGCAGGAGTACCTAGCGGCCGGATACAAGGACGCCGGCCTGGACCACCTCAAGGCTCCTGCGATCACGGCCACCTACTACGCCCATACCCTGCGCAACGCCGAGGGGCAGGGATCGGTCGACGAGCTCGACCAGGTCTCGCCGGCCCAGCAGCAGGCGGTTGTGGAATGGCTGCGCGTAGTGGGCATGCCGACCGATCCGGCGGAGGGTCAGTCGTGGGGCGGCATGCCAGTGCGGCAGGCAATCGACCTCGTCGCGCGCAGGCGGGGCATCACCGCCCAGCTCCTGGGCCGGATCGCGGTGGCGCTCATGCCGGAGGTCTACAGCTACCTTGCCTCCCCCGACCGCCGGCACCGGGCCCGGGAAGAAGTTGCCCGGACGATCGAGCACAGCGGCGCGAAGGTCGTCATAGCTCACTCTCTCGGGTCAGTCGTCACCTACGAAGCCCTGCACGCCCATCCCGGTCTCGGTGTCGAGGTCCTAGTTACGGTCGGCTCGCCGCTCGGGGTACCCGGAGCCGTGTTCGACATGCTGGATCCGGCGCCCGACACGTCCGGCAACGGAACACGGCCCCCAGGCATTCGCCATTGGGCCAACATCGCCGAGGCCGGTGACCTGGTAGCGCTCCCCCGCCGCCTGGGCGACCGCTTCCCCGTCGACTCACACCATGAAGCCCACATGTCGACCGTTGACTTCCACACCCTCGACACCTACCTCGCCAGCGGACTGACCGCTTCAGCGCTCGCTCCCCACTGCTACACGCTGTAGTCCGACCGGCTCAGGATGTCCGTCGCCTGCCAGGTCGGACGGCCCGGTGGAGGCAAGATCGAGGACGTTCCGCTGGGGTAGCGCGTGTGGCGACGGTGTTGGGGCGCGCCACCGGCGTGTCTGTTCCCAGTGGTGGTCTTCCACCGCAGTGTTGTTGCCCCAGCGCCAGGCGGCCACGCCCAGTGCGGCCGCGTCCGGGACGATGTCGGGCGCGACGCGAGCCCCCGCTATGCCGACGTCCCAACCCCGGTAGATGCTCAGCCACTGATCCTCGGTGATCTCACGCAGCACCTCGGTCGGCGGCAGCTGGCGTACAAAATCGACGCACTGCTGCTAGGGCCTGTATTGAGTCGTGATCAATGAGTGGTCCGGGTGAGGTCCTTGATCCAGATCATGGCGGCGCGGAGGTGGAGACCTGCGAGGTAGCTCTCGGGTGTTTTGTTGTATCGGGTGGCGATGCCTCGCCAGGCCTTCAGCTTGTTGATCAGGCGCTCGACGGTGTTCCGCTCCTTGTAGAGGCCGGTGTCGTGGCTGACAGGCCGGCCGCCTCGTGTGCCCTTCTTCTTCCGGTTGGCGGCTTGGTCCTTCTTCTCCGGGATGACCGCCTTGATGTGGCGTTTGCGTAGGTAGGAGCGGTTGTCACGGGACGAATAGTCCTTGTCCCCGGCGACCGCGCCGGGCCGGGTGCGGGGACGGCCGACGGGTCCGCGGACCCGCACCTTCTTGAGGACGGGGACGAACTGCGGGCTGTCCGCGGCCTGCCCTGCGGTCAGGATCACGGCCAGGGGCCGGCATTCACGGTCGGCGGCCAGGTGGATCTTGCTGGTCTGTCCGCCTCTCGAGCGCCCGAGTAGAGCGGCGTTCAAACGGAGCTTGTGCCGTCGCTGGACGCGCCGCCGTTCGGCCCGGCCGGGATCACCGACGTCACCGTGTCCGTCTTGTCCCGCCTCCCCACCCCCTTTTGCCAGGCCGCCTCCGCCTCCGCGGCGGCCTTCTCCAGGGCATCCAGAACACCCACGTCCAAGCGCATTCCGGCCGCGTCATGATGGGCGCGGACCGTCGTGGAGTCCACGCTGACCAACGACATGTCCACCCGGCCCCGCCCGCCCGCCTCGGCGATCACACCCTCCAGCAGCTCCTCGAAGACTCCAGCGTCCCGCCACTGCCTGAACCTGTTGTGCACAGTCGACCAGGCGCCGAACCGATCCGGCATCTCCCGCCACTGCGCTCCCGAGCGGAACCTCCAGATCACGCCCTCGAACTGCTGCCGCAACCGTTCGGGATACGGGCCATATTCACCGATCGGCAGATACGGCTCTACGAATCCCCACTCGTCGTCCGTCAGTTGCCCACGCGTCATGAGTACCGGACTACCGGATCCGCCCTCACAGCGACGGCAGATCCGACAAACCGATCACGACTCAATACAGGGACTAGCCCGCGACCTGATCACCTACCCCGAAACCGTCACCCTCGCCCGCACACTCGCCACCCTGCCGAACCGGCCACACCGCGACACCGGCAAGGCCCTCAACCTCATCGCCCACCGGCTGAACCTCGCCCGCCTGACCCCCAAGGCAAACGACCCCCTCTACGTCTTCCTCACCCACACACGCCACTGACCAGCCAACCCAGACTCCGAAGCCCCCAGAAAGCGCCGCCGCCTACAGACACACCACCACACCTATGAGAAAGCCAAGATCAATCCCACACAACTACCGGATCCCAGGCCAAGCCCCCGAACAACCAAACCGAACACGCCCCCAGACCACGCTCATCACGCCTGAGCGCAACCACTTCACCCCATCCCGAATCCCACTGCCAAAGACGAAACACCAGACCAAAACAGCCCAACCCCCTGAAAACCACTAACCCGTCACAGCGAGGGTCGGCCGGTCGTCTGGGTGGGGGGCGCACCCAGACGACCGGTGGAGGGTGGACGAGCGGGTTCCGGTGCTTTGGTGCCGGTCAGGTGATGGCGAACCCGGGGTAGCCGCTGGTGGCGACCTCGTGGCACTTCTGCCGGTAGGCCCCCACACCGCCGGTGTAGGAGAGGAGGCGTCGTGGTTTGCCGGACACATTGGATCCGGTGTACCAGCTGTCGGTGCTGGGGATCAGTGTTTCGGCGGCGATCTGCTCGTGATGTTCGATCCAGGCGTCTTCGGCTTCCTTGGTGGCCTCGATCGTGGTGGCGCCTTGGGTTCTGACGTGTGTGATGGCGTCGCTGATCCATTCGGCCTGTTGTTGTGCGCAGGTGGTCATGTTGCACAGCGCGGCTGACGGTGCCAGGGGGGCTCCGATGGTGAACAGGTTGGGGTAGCCGTGTATGCCGAGGCCCATCAGTGTGTGGATGTCGCGGCTCCAGTCTTCGGCGAGGCTGCGATTGTCGCGTCCCCGCACGTCGATGCGGGTCAGCGAGCCGGTGCCGGCGTCGAAGCCTGTTGCCAGCACGATGACGTCAAGTTCGTGGACGGTGCCGTCGCTGAGGACGATGCCCTCTGGGGCGATACGTGCGATCGGGTTGTCCCGGATGCCGACCAGTTCGACGTCCGGGCGGTGGTAGACCTCGAGGTAGTTGTCTTCGAGGGGGACCCGGCGGGTGCCGAAGCCGTAGTCGGAGGGGACCAGTATGTCGGCGAGCCGGTCGTCTCCGAGGCGGGCGCGCATCTTGTTCCGGACGAACTCCGAGATCTCGTCGTTGACCTCGCGTTCGAGGAAGAGGTCGGCGAATCCGCCTACCCAGAGTCTGAGCGAGCCGTCCGCGTAGAGCTCTTCCATCACCTCGCGGCGTCGTTGTGGGGTGTACTCAGCCCAGACGTGTGCGAAGTCGAAGTCGAATCCGGCGAAGGTGTGCGGGACGGTCGAGCTGACTTCGTCGAAGCGGGCTTTGTAGGCGGATTGCTGTTCTTCGCCGTAGACGCGGTTCTTCATCGGGAGTACGTACTGCGGCGTACGTGCGAAGACGGTGAGGTGCTGACCTCTTCCGGCGATTGTCTGGATCACCTGGATACCGGTGGCGCCGATGCCGACGACTCCGATGCGTTTGCCGGTCATGTCGACGTCCGCGGCCGGCCATTTCGCGGTGTGCAGGATGTCGCCGGAGAAGCCGTTCTGCCCCTCGAAGACATTCTCCAGGGGTGCGGAGAGCGATCCGGCGCAGCTGACGAAGAACTGCGCGTCGACGGTGTCACCGCGGTCGGTGCGCACCGTCCAGCGGCTGTGGTCCTCGTCGAACACCACACTGGTGATCGTCGTCGAGAACCGTATGTGGCCCCGGAGGTCCAGCCGGTCCGCGACGTACTGGGTCCAGCGCTGGATCTCGGGCTGACCGGGGAACCTCTCGGTCCAGCTCCAGCCCTTGTAGAGGTCCTCGTCGAACATGTACTGGTAGACGTGGGACTCGCTGTCGAAGCGGGCACCGGGATAGCGGTTCCACCACCATGTCCCGCCCACGTCACCGGCCTTGTCGAAAACCAGCACGCGCAGTCCCAGTCGGCGCAGCAGGTGCAGCTGGTGGAGCCCGGCGATGCCGGCGCCGAGAATGACGGCGTCTACCTCGACGCGCTTCTCGTCTGTCGCGTGGTACGCCGCCGGTAAGGAAGTTTCCTCTGAGGTGGTCATCCTGGCTCCTTCACATTGTGCGCGCACGGAGGGTTCAAGAACCGGGCCTTGTCGGTCATCGGGTGCCGTCGGGCAACGCGTGGTCCCTCTGCTTCTTGAGAGCGAGATCAGAGTTGTCGGCCTCGCGGCATCAGGTATCTCGACCAGTCTTTCCCGGAGTTTCGCTGATCAGTCCCTGCCGAAATCGGATGGTGTTGATCCGTCTGCGATCAGTCTTCGTGTCCTGAACGGTTGGTGGCCGTCGTAGGACGTCGGGCGGGCGCGTCGTCGTGGCCTCACTGGGGAGGGCTGGCGCGTGGTCCGATCCGTACGTACGTGGTCTGGGCTGTACGCGGCGGAGAGTGTCGCCCGAGCGGTCGTCGATTTCTTCGCGCGGTTCTTCAGCGGCGTCCTGCCGGGGCAGCGGGTTGGGCGGCTTGCGCCCTGGGCGGTCGGGGGCGCGTGCGGCGCTGTTCCGGCACTGTGGCCGGGTTGCGGGGGCGGGGGAGCGCATCATTGTCCGTCGTGGAGCCGGGTTTGTTGTCGTCCAGTCCCCGCCCCGCCACTCCATCCCCGCTTCCCGCTTTCCGGTCCTCTGATGCCGCTGTCCGCCGCGCCGCCCGGTCCACATAGGACTTGTACCCGCCCCGAGCGGCGCACCACCGCTCCACGGCCCGGGAAGGGGCTCCGTGCCCAGTGCCGGAGCACCGCGTCGATCAGCCCGTCCTTCACCGGGGCGCGGTGCTTGCCGCCGCTCCTCCAGCGGATCTGCGCGACCGACTCCCCCAGCCACTTCAGCGTCTTGTCCACGGCGGTGTCCTGGCACGACTCCAGCACCAGGCGGTGCTCGTCATCCATCAGCGCCCCCGCGATGTGTGCCGGCGCGCAGCGGACTACCGGCGGGGCGGTGGCCGTCGCCGACCATCACGCCGCGGAAGCAGTACCGCCACCCGTCACCCGGGCGGACCTCCGATTTACTGATCACCCGGCCATGGAAAACCGGCGTTGAACTGCGCAAAAGCGTGATCCGGGGTCCTTCCCGCCGGGCGGGAGGCCATCACCGAACCTTTACCATGGCGTCCGCCAAGCGGCCCGCCGTATCAGCCCGCGGCGGTGAGCCGCAGCCGTGTGCACAGTGCGCCGCATGAACACAGAACTGCTTCACTGAGACCTCTGCCCGCTGTACCACCGGCCCCGCACCCTGCGGATCACCGCCACGGTCCGGTCAGCCCAGTCCGACTACCCGACACGAATCGACACGGTTCCCCACTGCGACCACTGCGCCGACGACATGGCCCGCGCGCAGAAGTGGGCCGGCCTGATGCTCGCCCGCTACGAGAGCTGAACCCAGGCCGTGCGAACGCTGCGCCCCGACCACACCAGCACCACCAGACTCAAGAACACGAAACAGCCCGCTCCAGCGGTATCCCGCGCGCAGCAACACACCGCTCCCCCATCCGACCACCACCGCTGAGCACCGCGTCACCAACGCCCTTCAACACGACCAGCCACCACCGCCCCCGGCCGACTCAGGCCGGGGGCTTCGTGCGTCCCGGAGGTTCACCGTGCCCACGTACGAGACCATGAGCCGCTTCAACAAGTACCTGCGCCACCTCACCCCCGCCCCACACCGCCGCTTCCGCCAGACCGTCACCGCCTTCGTCCACGACCTCCGCACCGGCGGCGGGTTCCGTATCAGCCGCCCACTCGAACCGGGAGAGCAGGTCGGCCAGCGCCTACTTCTGAGCTGGGTGTGTGACCGGTACCGAGTTGAGATCGGTACTCATCAGCCAGTCGAACAGCACGACGGCGTCAACGTGCCACAGGCGCACGGTGACGGTTGGCAGGGATTCCCGTGTCCCGTTGGTCTTCATGGAAAAATCGTGCCAGGTGGGCAGCCGACGCTGGCACGAAGCTCGTGGCCCGAGTCTCGCGCCTCAGCGGCCACGAGGGCGGTGCCGCGTGACGTCGTACGGGTCGGGCACTGTGATGGCCTGCGGTGGCAGGAACCCCTCGGGGCTGTTCCCGCCGAGCTCACGGAGTGGGTTCGGTCAGTCGAACGCGCGCCGCCCCACGCCCATGACCACTCGCCCGATCCAGCCGAGCAGCCCCCCGGTCTCCACGGCCAGCTCGGCCGTGTCCGCTGCCGCACCTCCCAGGTCCGACCGGGACCGGCAACGGGAGCAGTCACGGGGCCAACGGCGCTTGCCCGTGCCGCACTTCTTGCACATCGCCATGCGCTCATTCTCTCCTTGCCGCCGGAACCACCTCGCGCGCCTCCGCAGCCCTCGCCCGGGAGAGTCGATGCCGCCGCGCCGGTGGGTGACGACGTGGGCGCGGCCGGGGTGCGCAGTCGGGCTCGGAGCGGAAACGACGGCCGGGCGAGGCGTCGTTCTTCTTCGTGTCTGGCACTCAGTGCAGGGCGACCTTGAGGAGCACGATCAGGAGGCCGAGCAGCAGATTCGCGGCCCCGGCGACCAGCATCAGCCGTCTTGTGGCGTTCGCTCGGAACGCGGCAAGGGTCGCCCAGCCGACTTGGCCGGCGATCGTGACGCAGAGGGCCAGCCACAGGGTCCCTTCCGGGCCGAGCCCGAGCAGTGGGCTGACAGCTACGGCGAGGGCCGGCGGAACCGCTGCCTTCACGATCGGCCACTCCGCGACGAGATCCTGCCGAATCGCCCTGCCTCTCAGAGTCCCCTCCGCGATCCGCGCCCCGAACAAGCGGGCGAATACATGTGCGGCCCAGAACACCACTCCGGTGGCGAGCAGTAGCAGCACGAGGTGCAACCGGGAGAACGGCTCCATCGGGTCCGTGCCGACGACCACCGACGCGGCGAGCAGCGACCCGTACACGGCCCCCGTGTAGTCGATCCGCGCTGCGGCAGCCGCCGGGTGCGGACCTTTGGGCTCCTGTGCGCCGATACCGTCTGCCATGCCCTCAGTGTCACCACGCATCCCTCACTCCGCACGGCCGGAAACCGGGGAATGCGCGGCATCGTCGGTGCGGTGCGCGGTGCGCCACGGATTCGGCCGACCACTGGGGTACTGCCGGGTGAACCGGCGCGGGCGCCGGGCCGGGGGCGGCTCCGGCGTGGGTGCAGCGCCTGGCGCAGCCCGGACGCGTCGACGAGCTGCTCCAGGCGCTCAACCGTTCCGCGACGTCATCACTGACAAAGCGGCCCTGACCAGCGCAAACACCAACCGGACATGCGCACGCTAACACTACCTAGAACGAACTCATCCGGCCCTCAGCACACAACACACAACAACCCCAACTCAGATACCCCAGCCCACCTACCCGACCCGCCAGTTCCACCTCTCAGCAAACCGGCAACACCCCAAGCCAGCCGACACCCCACACACCAACAAACCCCCTCCCAGCGTCAGGACGACGGAAGGCGCACGAACGCTCACGGCGCACACCCGTGACGGTGTGCGCCGCTGAGGACCGTATGCCGGTGGCAAGTCCCGGCCGTGATGAAGCGCCTTACACCGAGGCCTTCTTGAATATCTCGACCAGACTGGTGGCGCTGTCCTCGGAGCGGCCGTCCGCGATGCCCCGCTGGAAGATCTCCAGGACCTTGGCGGGCAGCGAGGTGTCGACGCCGGAGTCCCTGGCGGTCTCCACGACGTGGTCGATGCTGGCCACCGCCATGGACAGGCGCTCGATGTCACCGGCGTAGTTGCCCGCGTCAATCCGGCCCGAGTAGTAGCCGATGAAGGCGGGCATCTGGGCCAGCTGGGGCGAGACGTAGGGCAGGAAGTCCTCGGCCTTGATGCCGTTGGCATCGGCCACCGCCAGGGCATGCAGCCACGAGGTCACCGTGGTCCAGAAGACGTCCAGCTGAAGCTGGTAGTACAGGGCTGCAAGGCCCGGGTCCTCGCCCTTGTAGTCGGTCGCGGAGAGGACCTGCAGGGTCTCCTGGACCGACTCGAAGGCGTCCTTGGGGCCGCTGTAGAAGGTGAAGGACTCCGGGGCGCCGATGCCGGTGGGCGAGGCGTTCACGCCGCCGGTGACCTGCCGGCCGCCGTGGTTCTCGATCCACTTGGCGCCGGCGCGGGTCTTCTTTGGGGTGTCCGAGCTGAGGTTGACCACCGTCTTGCCTGTCAGCGCGTCGGCGGCGTCGCTGAGGATCGTGTACATCGCGGAGTAGTCCGTCAGGCTCAGGATCACCAGGTCGTTGGCCTTCAGGGCGTCGGCCACGGTGGGGGCGAGTTTGGCGCCCTTGGACACCACGCCCTCGGCCTTGCTCGCGGTGCGGTTCCAGACGGTCACCTCATGACCGTTGTCGAGGAAGGCGCTGACCATCGCCTGTCCCATAGGACCGAGACCGATGAGGGTGACCGACTGCTTCAGCATGAAGTGCCCCTGACTATCTAGATGGATCGTTCTAACAAGTTGCAGGCTAACGCATCACTAGAAGGAATGCTCTATTTAGCGGCGTCGTGACGTCGGCGATGCACGGCCATGCGCTCCAGGATCGGAACGACGTCGTGCGGGCTCGGCGCGGCGTGCATCTCCCGGCGCAACGAGACCGCTCCCCGGCGGAAGGAGTGCTCTTCGAGAAGTCTGGTGACCATCTTGCGGATGTCGTCGACGGAACATTCCGTACGGCTGCTGTGGCAGGACCCCGGAGCCGGTGTGGGCACGCAGCCCATCGGCACGACGTGCTGCTCGGTGGGCAGCCTCACCGCGGCGGGCATCGGGTCCACGGTCCACTGGCCGCGCAGCAATCACCGTCGAGCGGGCGGCCCCCCGCGTACGGAGGTCCCTTACCCGACGGTGGATGCCCGGAAGGGCCTGATCACCGACGGCTACACCGGCCCTGTCTCCCTCTATGCGGACGACGCATGGTCCTTGGATCCGGTCAACACCAACCCAAGTGCCCAGCGGAGCCGCATCCTCTGGAGGCCGTTCCCCGCCTCGATGCGCGAGGAGCTCCGCCACCTTGGTTGGCTGTTGATCAACACGGATCTCCCGCCCGTCCTGCTGGAGGGCAGGCATCCCGCCACACGCACACGCATATCCGCCGACTCGGCCTACCGAGGCGTCCTGCAATGGCGATGGTTCGCGGTCTGGCTGCACCAGCGCGGGGTCACAAGCCTCACGCAGTGCACCGCCGAGCACTTTCGCGAGTACGCCGTCTCGTTGGCCCGGAGGCCAGGAGTTCGCCGCAATGCTGTGTGCACCAAGCTGGGCGGACTTACCAGATTGTGGATGCTCGACCAGATCAGCCCGTCTCCCCTGAACATCCCGAAGCCTCCCTGGGAGCGCGAGGGGGTCGACGACTTCCTGCCCGCGGCGTCCGCCAGCGGGGAGAACTTCACCGAAGCGCTCAGCCCGAAGACGATGGGACCGCTGCTGATCTGGGCGCTACGAGTCGTCGACGCATTCGCCGAGGACATCCTGGCAGCCTGGGCCGAGAACCGGCGCCTCAGGACAACTGCGAAGACGGCCACACGGACCGAAGAAGGCCAGGCCCGGCTCAACACCTACCTCGCCGACCTGTCCGACCAGGGCCGCCCTATGCCCTCGACCATCGTCAACGGCCGGCCACGCACGGCCGCCCTCTACATCGCCGGCATAACCGGCGCATCGCTGGGCCAGGTCAACGCTGCCCTTAACAAGCGGCGCCGCTGGAGGGAGTATCTGGCCGCCCATCCTGGTGGATGCCCGATGCCCGCCCCGGTCAACGGCAAGATCGGCGGGATGAGGTGGGCGCCGTCCATCGACTACGACGAGGCGCCGTGGCTCATGCGGCATCTGGTCACCGCCCGCTTCGTTGTTTTGTCCTACTTGACTGGAATGCGCCCAGGTGAGGTTCTTGGCCTTCGGGCGGGCTGCTGCCCTGACCCGGACGACACCACCCAGAGGCACGTGATCCACGGACACGTCTGCAAGACCGCCATCGACGAGGACGGAATCCACCTCTCCAACGGAGAGCTGCGCGAGATTCCCTGGATCGCCATCACCCCGGTCGTCGCTGCCGTTCGAGTCCTGGAGGGGATCATCCCGGACGGAGAGCTCCTGTTCGGCAGCCGGTTCCACCAGTTCGACGGCCGCCAGGGCACCAAGGTGGCCCTCAACTCCACTGGCATGCGTGAACCGCGTGGAGAGCTTGGCAGACTGGGCCTCCCACACCGCACGACGCCTGGGCCGCCCCCACGAAGGGATCCCCCGGAGCCGCACAGCGCGATCGGCACAATGCGGTTCCGTCGCACTCTGGCCTGGCACATCGCCCGCCGTCCCGGAGGCCTGATCGCCCTGACGATTCAGTACGGCCACATGCGGACTTCACTCAGCGCCGGCTACGCCAAAGCTCGGGAATTGCATCAGACGGGCGAGTATCCGCAGGTCGCCAGCTCACGGCGACGACTCGACAGACTCCAACGTTACTACGAACTAGCGTCCTGAGCAGGCATGTTGCCGACGGGATCCCATCTGATGCATGATTTGCTCTCCAGAAGGGATGGCCTGGAGTGGTGCATCAGCAGAAGGTAGCCCTGGCTGGGGCGGCTCACTTGGAGCTCGTCTCCGGGGTGGTTCAGCTGCGTCCCGAGGACGCGATGTTCGACGCGATGGTGCGGGGGTGGCGGGCTCAGCAGAAGTCGCGGGGGCTGAAGGACGAAACGATCGACCCCAGGGAACGACTGATCCGCCGATTCCTTGAGTACGCGAACGAGTACCCGTGGCAGTGGACGCCGGCCCACATGGACGAGTGGTCAGCCTCCTTGACGGGCGAGAGGCATCTGGCGCCGTCCACTATCCGCAGCTACCAGGGCGACGTGCGACTGTTCAGCGAGTTCCTCACCGACGGCCGCTACGGCTGGGGACCGGCCTGCGAGGATGCCTTCGGTGTCTATCCGGTGGCGGTCTGTCATGAGTGGAATACCCTTCCTCACCTGCAGGATTACGAGAGTGACCCGGAGGCGAGGCCGTTCACACGGGAAGAGCTGCAGCGATTCCTTGACTACGCCGACGACCAGGTCGCACGCGCCGTGAACTCCAAGCGCAAGGGTGCCCTCGCCGCCTACCGCGACGCCACCCTCTTCAAGGTCATCTACGGATGGGGGCTACGCCGAACCGAGACGTCCAAACTCGATGTGGTCGACTTCGGGCGGAACCCGAAGGCTCGCCAGTTCGGCCGGTACGGCACCCTCAACGTTCGCTACGGTAAGGCCAAGAAGGGCCAGCCGCCGCGGCGCCGGAACGTGCTCTCGGTGATGGACTGGGCAGCCGAGGCCGTCGCGGACTACGTCGAGAACGTCCGGCCCCGCTTCGGATTCCCCGATCAGCCGGCGCTCTGGATCACCGAGCGCGGAGGACGTCTCCAGCCAGGCACGATCAACGACCGCTTCGAGGCATACCGGGACGCACTCAAGCTGCCGAAGGCGTTGGTCCCCCATTCCCTAAGGCATTCGTACGTCACGCATCTGACTGAGGACGGCGTCGACCGGCGCTTCATCCAGCAGCAGGTCGGCCACGAGTGCGACAGCTCCACCGCCATCTACACGCACGTCAGCGACGACTTCGTGAACACTGCTCTGAGCAAGGCCCTGGCCCCGGCGTTCGCCGGCGTCTGACGAGGAAGGACCCGAAGATGGCCGCGAAGCTCGACTACCACTGGCATCTGCGCAAGGTCATGGCGGACCGCGGCATGTTCTCCACCACCGACATCCTGCCGCTGCTGAAGGAACGGGACATCACGCTGTCGTCCAGCCAGGTCTACCGACTTGTCGTCGAACGGCCGGAGCGGCTCAGCCTCAAAATCCTCATGGCCCTGCTGGACATCCTGGACTGCACGATGGACGACCTCATCGAGCCGATCACCGGTGCCGGCATCGCGGCGAAGCCGAAGAAGGCAGCTACTGGCGGGACCGCGACCTCCGAAGGCATCGGCGATCTACGGCCAAAGAGGGCTCGGGTTAACGGAGTGGACCGGTGACCGGTACTGCCGAGGAAGTCCTCGCAGACCCGGTCGGTCTGGTGGTGCGACTCGTCGGCAACGTCGAGAAGCATCTGAACTTCGCTCTCATCCGCGACATCGTCTGCACGGTCGTACGCGGGCGGGCCGGCCGCCGCAGCCTCGCCCAGGCCCTGCACGACGACCCAGCGCTGCTGCGGACCGGTCAGCCACCGGCGCCCTACTGCGTCGCGAAACTCTTGATGGCCCTGTACGAGGCCGGCGCCCAGGATGTCGTACTGCCCCGCTGCGGCGAGTGCGGACGCTCCTGCCACTACGTCGGCAGCAGCGAAGGCGGGCATTGGGGACGTTCGCCCTGCCTCGACAAGCCCGCCGTCTGCGCGGGATGCCATGAAGAGCGACGCGTCGTCAGCCGGGACCGTCACGGCGAGCCCCGCTGCCAGAACTGCCCCGACACCGCCGGCGATCCGCTTCAGGAACTCACCGAGCTCGTCACAAGTCTCGATCCCACCCTTGATGACCATGCGGTCCTGGCCGCACTCGGGCGGGCCACCGTCCGGCCCGCCGGGCAGCGGCGCCTGGCCTGGGCCGTCGTCGGCCGCCCCGAGCTACTGACCAGCGCCGGTTGTGAAGCCCCCACCCCGGCCGCCCTGCGGTTCATCGACGAGCTCCTCGAGGCCGGGGCGACCAAGGTTGTCCGACCGGCCTGCCCGCGCTGCCACGGGGTGAAGGCGCTGTCCAAGCTGCTGGACGGCAAGAGGATCTGCCGGGCCTGTTTCGCCCACCACGCGGCCGTTCCCTGCTTCGGTTGTGGCGCCGTGCGTGAACCCGCTACCCGCGATGCCGAGGGCCGGCCGCTGTGTCCGAACTGCATGATCAGGCAGCCCTCGAACCTGGAGGAGTGCGTCGGCTGCGGCTGCCGCAAGCCCGTCGCTAACCGGCTGCCTGATGGCCCACGTTGCCAGAACTGCCGGCCGAGAATCACCGCGGAGTGCGGCATCTGCGGGCGGACGGCGCTCTGCGACATGTCCCGGGCCACCGGCCAGCCCTGGTGCGACCGCTGCCAGCAGCGATGGGTGGCCTGCAGCAGTTGCGGCACCGTCGCCCAGGCCCGAAGCGGCACCTGGGAGGCGCCGTTGTGCGCGAAGTGCACCAACCCCGAGCCGGACTTCTGGGACCGCTGCCCGGTCTGCACCGTCACCTGGCAGCTCAGCCCCCGCCCCTGCCAGCGATGCGCCCTCGACCAGCAAGTACGCAACCTCCTCGGCGACACCACCGGGGCCATCCGGCCCGAACTCAGCCCGTTCCATCAGGCATTGACGAGCTCCGAGCGCCCGGACGTCGCCTTCGCCTGGGTCTCCCGCTCGAAGGCCCGAGGCCTTCTGGAGCGCATAGGACGCGACGAGAGGCCCGTCACCCACGAAGTTCTCAACGAATTGCCCCCGAGCAAGGTGCTGGCCCACCTGCGCAGTGTCCTGGTCGCGACCGGCGCCCTGGCACCCCGCGACGAGCGCCTTATCGCCCTGGAAAAATGGATCACCGCGACGGTCCAGGCCCGCACCGACCTCGCCGAGCGCCGGATCCTGCACGGCTACGCGGTCTGGCACCACCTACGCCGGCTCCGACGACGCGTCGGCGAAGACCACACCACCCGCCTCCAAGATCTCAACGTCCGCTGCCATGTCTCCGCGGCCGACAACTTTCTCACCTGGCTCGGAGGCGAAGGGCTGACGCTGGGGACCTGCACACAGCCGGACCTGGAACGCTGGATGGCCGAGCCCACGGTCAGCTACCGCGACGAGACCGGTCACTTCGTCCGCTGGTCGCTACAACACCGACATGCCAGCGGACTCACCTACGGCACCGTCCGCTGGACCGGCCCCCAGGGCACCATCGACAGCGAGAAACGCTGGGCCGACGCCCGGCGCCTCCTCAACGACGACACACTGCCGACACCGGACCGCGTCGCGGGACTGCTGCTGATCCTCTACGCACAGAAGATTGCCACCATAAGCCAGCTCACCGTCGACGATGTCCAAAGCGACGGTGACACCGTCGCGATCGCCTTCGGCACCTCGCCGGTTGTTCTTCCCATGCCGCTGGCCAGTCTGGGCCGCGAGCTCGTCGCGACCCGCCGCGGCAAGGCCAAGATCGGCACGCGGGACGAGGCCCCCTGGCTGTTCCCGGGAGGGCACCCGGGGCTCCCGCTCACGGACAGCCAGATCGGCAAGCGCCTCCACAAGATCGGGATCCGACCCAAACAGGATCGGTCCACCGCCCTGTTCACCCTCGCGACCGAAGTCCCCGCCGCAATCCTTGCTCGGATGCTCGGGATTCACATCAAAGTCGCCGTCCAGTGGCAGCAGGCATCGGGCGGTGACTGGGCCGCCTACGCCGCAGACGTCGCCCAGCGGAACCCTGACCAGCACAACTCGAAAGCCTAACCGTGACCAACCGAAACCGCACTTCCTGCTATGATCATCATGAACAGCCCTGCCTTTCACTGATCTCGTCCGCCCGCACGAGATCACAGCAGAACTGAAACGCGAACTGATCGACTGCTGGATCACGGTCACCAACGCTGGCGGCGCCGCCGGGTTTCCCTTCCCGCCCGTCGACATAGACCATGTCGCTCCCGTCGCTGACCGGCTCATCGCGGACCTCGATCCCGATCGCAGCCGACTCCTCCTCGCCGCCATCGACGGCAGCCTCGCTGGCTGGCTGAACATCCGCCGCGACATATACCCGCTCGTCGCGCACTGGGGCACCATCAACCACTCCCAGAGCCAAACAGTTTCCGCGGTCGCTCTATCGGCCCTGCGCTGATGAACCGGGCCCGTGAGATCGCCCGCGACGAGATGAACCTCGAGCAGCTGCACCTCGCTGCCCGGGGCGGGGTCGGGCTCGAAGACTTCTACGGCCATCTCGGCTGGAAGGAGATCGAACGATGGCCCGGCGCCCTTCGGCTCGCGCGACTGGCGGAGTCAAGTAGTCGAAAGTTGCCAGCAGATGATCGGGCCGTTGCCGCCGTCGGGGCAAGTCCGTACGCAGTACGGCACGGTCACGCACATCAAGGATGAGGCGGTGCTCGCTGTGGTCATCAACCTCGTCGGCAGCGGCTTTCATCGAAAGAGCTTGGCCGCCCTGGTTCGGGGCGTCTAGCTTGGCACCATGATCTCCCGCTATTACCTCAAGTGCCCGGGATGTGCAGAGGCGTTCGACGCCCGCCTAGGTGTCGAGCCGACCCGCGGAACGCGCTTCTACCTGCCGTGCCCGCACTGCGGACTATCAATCCGGGGCTCGATGTCGGGCACAGAGCTCGAAAACCACCGTATCGCCATCGAGTGTGAGGTGCTGAGCAACTCCGCGCCAGAGTCTCCTGATAGACGCGTCGTGACCATCAATCCGTTCGTGCCGTCGCGCTACAACGCCGACACGTTCACGCCGATGGGGTCTTTCCCGACGATGACGCTCCTCCAGGCCCTCGGAGACCACGCCTTCGCGGAGTTCCAGTCCGAACGGCATGCGGCGCTCGAAGCGGGCCGCGATCAATGGCCCGCGGTCCGCATGTTGTTCCAGTACTACCTCCAGGGCAACACTGCGATGTTCGTTCGCATCGCGCAGCAGCAGCTCGGCCTCGCATGGGAACCGAGCACGAGCCATGAGCGAACGACCGTCGCTTACCAGGCTATGGGCGCAGTGACGACGGTCATCACAGGGACCACGGGGACCACTAGCGCCAAGGTGATCAACCGCTTCTCGCGAAAGCACTTCGCAGCGATGAAACGACACAAGGATCACCTCGCGACCTTCCGGCGTCGAGGACAGTCCTCGGCAGCTCTGGAGCGAGATGTCTTCACCGAGCTCAGCCGTTTCGTAGAACATCACGAGTCCTGGGAGATGGGGCTCCTGGGGAGGTTCTTCGGGCCGGGCGGCAAGGATGCCTTCGACGACCTTGTCCTCTACCGCGACGAGTTCTCGATGGTGAGGGACCTTTACCAGCACGGATTCGAGCTCGCTTGCAAGTGCCTGTGGCCGCTTGTTGCAGCACAGAACACGGTGAAGCGCGGAAGCCCGGACGACTTCGGAGCCGTCCACCCCGACCGCGTACCCGAGAACAAGCGCCCCAGGAACCTCGACAAGTTCGGCAAGCTGCCGAATGCCTTCAAGATCGCATATGTGGCACAGGTGCCGGGTTGGGAGCCATTCGAGAGCTTGCTCAACAACCGTCGCCGGAACACGATCGGGCACGCGACAGCACATCACGACCTCCAGACAGGTCGCGTCGTCAGCGATGAGAGCCCCTCCGGGATGACGTATCTCGAGTTCCTCGGCGAGGTCCTCGGTGTCTTCGAAGCACTCTCGACCCTTGCCCAGGTGCTCAGGGCCAGTCGTGTTGCCTCCTCGCCGGACTTCGGCCCTTTCGAATGACGACGCCGAGATACACGGGCACGTGCCACAGAGGGCCGGGCACCGTCTCACCACCCTCCCTGGATGTGTACCAAGTCGGGGCGTTGCGGCGTGGGCATCCTGGTAGCGTCGTCAGCGAGTGGCAACACGTCGGAACTGTCTGCAGAACCGCAGGTTTCCGGGGTGACGAGCTGCGCGGGCGCCGATGCCGGCGGGATCTGGGCCAGCCAGCGAGCCGGTTCCTCCCCCGGGCGCAACGGGCGGTCCCCGAGAAGCTCGAGGCGGCGGACGACCCCGCCGCTGCCCGCCTCCCGGCCGGTGATCTTGGCCTTTGACCGATCGGAAGCGCGCGAGTTAGCCGATTCCTGGATGCGGTCACGCTCCAACCAGCGTGCCGATGGCAGCCTTGGCAGGCCCCGCGCGCGAGTTCGCCGCTCTGGCAACCGACGGCCTGTACCCGTACCTGAGCACCGCCAAGTGTCCGAGGCACCCCCCGCGACTGCCAGTGTCATTGTTTCGCAGTGTCCCTGCCGAGGCATTCGGGGAGTTCCAATACCCGACTCCACCGATATCCCGAAGCCGCGACGGGATCCACGACCTGCTCGACATCATCGAGCCGCCCGGGCAACCGCAGACACCCTCGCGTCCATCGCAGCCCAACGGGCCGCCGGAGGCGCCATCTCCGGCCCTGCCGCACGACAAGCCATCACCGCCGCCGGACAAGCCCCAGCCTTCGAGGGCATCGTCTTCACCGCACGCCAGGCCCACAAATTCATGGCCAACGCCGCCCTGGCCGTTCACGACAACCCCCACGCCTTTCTGACCTGCGTCTAAAACCCGGACAAGGCTCTTTGCCAGCTCCGAGCGCGCCAGGCCACTCCGCGACTCGACCGCTGTGAACCGACCTGCGCGAACATCGCCCGCACTGACAACCACGCCCGCCAACTCCTCGCCAAGGCCGACGAACTCGACAGGCAGGCCACCAGCGAACTCCTCCCCCAGCCCTTGGCCGAACGGCTCCAGGCCCACGCCACCAAACTGCGGCACTTCGCCGAAGAGCACTACCGCGAACGGATCACCCTCGGAGACGCCCGCATGAGCCCTGCACCAGACGAACGAGACCGCATCCGCGCGGCCATGGACCTCATCCTCACCGGCACCCCTGAGCGGTCCAACGGAGCGCTGACCATCGTCGCTCTCGCCGCCGAGGCCGGCGTCCCGCGCAACGTCCTCACCCAACGGCACCTCGATCTGAAGAACGAGTTCTACGCCAAGGTCCGCGCGGCGAGATGCCCGACAGCGAGAAACGGCTCCGGCGACAGCTGGTGAAGGCCAAGGAGCTCCGAGCGCAGGCGCTGAAGGAACTCGAACAGCTCAAGACCGACAACGCAGCACTGGTCGCTGCCCTGCACCAGATCACCATGGAGAACCGCCAGCTCCGGCTCCAGTTGACCGAACGACCGACCAACATCCACGTCCTGCCGACCCAGCCTCGGCCACCCGCACGATGACGAAGGAATTCAACACGTAGAGCTTGACAGAGAACGGCGATCTCCATGACGGGGCGGCGCCCGGGGGTGACGGTGCGCGGCTCGGTCGCCAGCCCCAGTTCCTGGCAAACCTCCGCGGCGACGAGCTCGTTGTAGAGCGCACGGAGGCGGCCATGGTGTTCTCGTGGAGGGCCGGACACCCACCACCATCCCGGCAACGCCGGGGCTCCGTGTTTCCCGGAAGGGTTCGCCGTGTCCACGTACGAAACGTCATCGCTCTTCATCGCTGCTCTCCACCCCTCACCCCGAACAACGCCAGTGCTTCCGCCGGGCCGTCAATGCCTTCGTCGACGGCCTCCGCACGGAGACCCGCCTGCCGGATAGCCGTTGAGGCCGTTCGGCTCGCGAGTTCGATGGTGCTGAGCGGTGCTACTCGTCGTGGAGTTCGGCCCGGACGCGGCGTGAGGGCTGGAAGGCGTAGAGGTCGAGGACGCCGGGCGGCTCCACCAGGCCGGGTCCGCCATCGGTGACCCAGGCGATGATGTCTACGGCAGCACTCGGGTCGTTGACCTGGCCGAGCCAGACCGGTCGGCCTCCGGCCTTGCGTCCCTCGGCGGAGGGCTGGATGACGATGACGTTCGCGCGCTCGCACGCGTCGAGGCAGTCGGTGCGCCGGATCGTCGCGACTCCAGCGAGTGCTGTGCGCAGGTCGGTGAGCTGGGCGTCGTGGTCCAGGTGGGGGGCCTTGGCCAGGGTGCCGCAGCAACAGCCCCGGCAGACGGTGACCGTGCACCGAGCACCGGCAGCACCCGTGGGCGCGGCCGTGCGATCGCGGCGGGCACGCTTGCTCATGAGGTGTCCTTGCCGAAGGAGTTCGTCCAGGCGCGCTCGCGCAGCAGGCGCAAGCCGTTGAGGCCGACGATGACCGTAGAGCCTTCGTGGCCGGCGACGCCGAGCGGCAGGGGGAGAGTGCCGATCAGGTCCCAGGCGACGAGCGCGGTGATGAAGATCCCGGCGATGACGAGGTTCTGCACGACCAGGCGTCGGGCTCTGCGGGAGAGGTCCACGACCGCGGGAATGGTGGCGAGTTCGTCGCGGACGACGACGGCGTCGGCAGTTTCCAGGGCGAGGTCGGATCCGGCCTTGCCCATCGCGATTCCGGTATGAGCGGCAGCCAGGGCGGGGGCGTCGTTGACACCGTCGCCGACCACCAGCACCCGCCGGCCCTCGGCCTCCCATCCCTGGACGGCGGCCACCTTGTCCTGCGGCAGCAGCCCGGCGCGGACGTCGGTGATGCCGACCTCCGTGGCCAGGCGGCGTGCGGCGCGCTCGTTGTCGCCCGTCAGCAGGACCGGGGCCCGGCCGGTGAGGGTGGTGAGCGCGGCCACCGTGGCCTTCGCGTCCGGGCGGAGCCGGTCGGCGATCCCCAACACCCCGGCCGGTGCGCCGTCGATCAGCACGAGAACCGCCGTGCAGCCTTGGTCTTCGAGCTCCTGCACCGTGCTGACGGTCTGCGGATCGCTGGCGGCGAGGCGGGCCGGAGAGCCGACCCAGACGGTACGGCCGTCGACCGTGGCGGTGACGCCCGAGCCGGGGGTGGAGGTGAAGCCCGTCGCCTCGGCGAGTGGGAGTCCCCGCTCGCGGGCGGCCTGGACGACGGCGCGGGCCAACGGGTGCTCGCTGGGGTGCTCGGCCGCCGCCGCCAGCGCCAGCAGGGAGTTCTCGTCGAGGCCGGAGCCGGGCTGGGGACGGATGCTGGTGACGCGCGGGGTCCCCTCGGTCAGGGTGCCGGTCTTGTCCAGCGCCACGGCGTCGACCTGGCCGAGGCGTTCCATCACGACAGCGGACTTCGCCAGGACGCCGTGGCGTCCGGCGTTGGCGATCGCGGACAGCAACGGCGGCATGGTGGAGAGGACCACCGCGCACGGCGAGGCGACGATCATGAACGTCATCGCGCGGAGCAGGGCCGGCTGGAGTTCGCCGCCGAAAGCGAGCGGGACCGCGAAGACGGCGAGGGTGGCGATGACCATGCCGATGGAGTACCGCTGTTCGATCCTCTCGATGAACAGCTGGGTGGGCGCCTTGGTCTCGGAGGCGTCCTCGACCATCTTCACGATTCGCGCGATCACCGAGTCCGACGGATCGCGTTCGACGCGCACCCGCAGGGCGCCGGTCCCGTTGACAGTGCCGGCGAACACCTCGTCCCCGGTCTGCTTGGCCACCGGGAGGGGCTCGCCGGTGATGGTGGCCTGGTCGACGTCACTGGTGCCGCTGAGGACCTGGCCGTCGGCGCCGACCCGCTCGCCGGGCCGCACCAGGATGACGTCGCCGACCGTGAGGGCATCGGCGGGGACGCTCTCCTCCACGTCGCCGCGCAGGAGACGGGTCGCAGCGGTCGGCGCGAGGTCGAGCAGCCCACGAACGGAGTCGGCGGTCCGAGCGGTCGCGACGGCCTCCAGCGCGCCTGAGGTCGCAAAGATGACGATCAGCAGAGCCCCGTCGAGGACCTGGCCGATGGCGGCAGCGCCGAGCGCCGCGACGACCATCAGCAGATCCACGTCCAAGGTCTTGTCCCTCAGGGCCTTCAAGCCCTCCCACCCCGGCTCCCAGCCGCCGGTGATGTAGACGGCCGCATACAGCGGCGCCCACAGCCACGGCGGAGCACCGAGGAGATCCAGCGGGAGGGCGACCAGGAACAGCACCAGCGCGGCCAATGCCCATCGAGCCTCCGGCAGAGCCAACACCCGCCTGCGCCGCTTCGGCAGCACCGGACGCGGTCCGGCAGCGGCTGGAGCGGGCCGCTGGTCAAGGGCTGAAGGCATGGCAGAACAACCCTTCACGGATGGATGGGGCAGCACCTCCACCATACAGGAATACTTGAATAGGTCTTCAGGTGTTATCGGTATGATGTCCCCATGGGCCACGGAACCGATACCGCCAGCAGCGCCACCACCCGCGAGCGCCTGGACGCCGTCGGCACCGCCGACGTCGCCGCCACTCTCCAGGCCCTCGCCACGCCCTCGCGGCTGCACATCCTGGCCCGGCTCCAGGAAGGCCCGTGCTCCGTGAGCGACCTCGCGGAGGCCGTGGGCATGGAAGCCTCCGCCTGCTCCCACCAGCTGCGCCTGCTGCGCAACCTCGGACTGGTCACCGGCGAACGCCACGGCCGCTCGATCGTCTACGCGCTCTACGACAACCACGTCGCCGAACTCCTCGACCAGGCCCTCTACCACGTCGAGCACCTGCGCCTGGGCCTCCGCGATTCCCCCACCGCCGCGCCGACGACGACCGCCGCCGACTGACAGCGCACCGACCGCTTGAACCGTCTGCCACGCGCTCGGGTGGGCAACGGTGACCGTGTCCAGGGCCGTCGCCGATGGGGCACCCGTCGAGCCAGCGGGCGGATGGCCCTGTCGGCGCATTCGGATCCTGGACCGCTTCGACCTCAGCCTGACGAGCCCTCCTCTTCGGCGTCCTCACCGCTCCAGCCACAGCGATGGGCTTGGTGAGGTCGTCGTGCATGACAGTTGCCGCACCCGTGGCCGACCTACTGCTGGATGAAGCCGCAGAGGCCGTGCACGAGTGACCCCGTGTGGCTATTGGGCAGGCGTGTAGTTGCAGACCACTTTCGCAGCGCAGGTAGCTGGAGAGGTCGCAATCCGGGACCGTTGACGTGATGCGCACCACTCTCCAGGGGTCTTGGGTCGGGCATGCGTGATCATGACCGGCATGGACGCTCGTTTCCTTGGCATCGCTGATCTGGTCGAAACCCCGTCCGTGGCGGTCGTGGTCGACGTCATGCGTGCTTTCACCGTGGCCGCCTGGGCCTTTGCCCGGGGAGCGGAAAAGATCGTCCTTGCTGAGTCGCTGGACGAAGCCCTGGCGCTCAAGGTTCGCCACCCGGATTGGGCGGCGCTCAAAGACGGTCCCCGCGCGCCCGGGTTCGACATGGTCAACTCCCCCGGCTTGCTGCGGTCTGTTGACCTTGACGGACGGACCGTTGTGCAGAAAACCACGGCAGGGACGGTCGGCGCCCTCGCGGTCAAGGAGGCGTCGCTGGTGCTGTGCGCCAGCTTCGTGGTGGCGGAGGCAACAGCTCAGCTCTTGCGGACGCGGAAGAGTGGTGGTGTCACGTTCGTGGTCACTGGCGAGGACGGGCAGGCCGAGGAAGATCTGGCGTGTGCTGAGTACGTCGCTCGAAGGGCCACCGAGGCTGGGACGGACGCCACTGCGTTCCTTCGCCGTGCTGCCGAGTCTCGCGCCGCCGCCGAGTTGGCGGAGGGTGTGCGTCAAGGAGTCCACCCCGATGATGTTGCACTCTGTCTTGAGCTCGACCGGTTCCCCTTCGCGATGGTGGCGACCCTGGAAGGCTCGCTCATGGTCCTGCGTCCACGCGCGATCCTTCGCTGACGGCTCGGCACGCTCACCGTGACTCTTCCTCAAGGGATGTGGAAGGGAACGCTCGTGACGACAATCTTGGGGAGCGGTCGCAGGGCACGGCGGAGGCGGGCGGCGTCCTTGCTGTGCAGGGGTCGGTGGCGCAGGTGCTGGGTGACGATCTCGGGGAGGATCACCGTGATGGTGAGGTCGGGGCGTTGGCGGTGAAGTGCTTCGATGTAGTGGATCAGTGGTGCGACGATCGCCCGGTAGGGGGAGAGGACGACATGGAGCGGCAGGTGGTCGCCCCAGATGGTCCAGTAGTCGCGGAATCGCTGTGCTTCCTCCTCGCTGGGGCTGATGTGCAGGGCGAGTGTGGGTTGCTGGAGTGAGGCCGCGTAGGCGAGGGCGCGCAGGCCGGCGAGATCGAGGGAGGCGAGGGCGACGACCGTCAGGTGATGTACGGACTGGGGCGTTTCCTCCCTCTCCCCTTCTCCCTCCTCCCTTTCGCGGTCGGTCCGTCCCGCTTCGGCCGGTAGAGAGTGTTGCGTTGGCAGGGGCGCGGGCGCAGGGGCTCGTGTACCGATGGGGCCGGGTGCTTCGGTGGTGTCGGGGCGCAGTCGCAGCGCCGCGGCGGCTGTTCGGTAGTGGTGCCGGATGCGTGTGGCCAGGAGGAAGAACAGGCCGATGGCCAACAGGGCGACCCAAGCGCCGGAGGTGAACTTGGTGATGGCGGCGGTGATCAGAACGAGCGTGGAGAGCACTGCCCCGGTGGCGTTGAAGGTGAGGCTCTTGCGCCAGTGCCGGGTGCGGACGCGGCGCCAGTGAACCACCATTCCGGTCTGCGACAGGCTGAAGGCGAGGAAGACGCCGACGGCGTACAGCGGGATCAGCGAGTTCGTATTGCCGGCGAACACGACGAAGACGAGGGCAGCAGCTACCGACAGCAGGGCAATGCCGTTACTGAAGGCCAGCCGGTCGCCCTGTCTGAGAAAGATGTGGGGGGCGTGGCCGTCGCGGGCCAGGAGGAACAGCACACGGGGGAAGTCGTTGTATGCCGTGTTCGCCGCGAGGAGGAGGACCGCCGCGGTGGCGGCCTGGACGAAGACGTACATCGGACCGGAATGGAACGTGAGATGGGCGAGCTGCGACAGGACGGTCTCGCCACTGCGGGGGATGACGCCGCGCAGATGAACGATGGCAATGATGCCCCCGAACATGGCGATGAGCAGGCCGGTCATCCAGGTGAGGGTGGTGCGTGCGTTGCGCCACCGGACGGGCCGGAAGGCCGGTACGGCGTTGGAGATGGCCTCGATGCCGGTCATGGCCGTGGAACCGGAGGCGAAGGCACGCATGATGAGCAATACTCCGACACCCTCGACCGCGTTCAGATGAGGGGTGGGGGTCGGCCGGAACCCATCCCCGGCGGAGTCCGCCAGGTTGCTGATGATCAGGGCGAACATCGCGAGGATGAAGGCGTAGGTCGGCGCGGCGAACAGAACGCCGGCCTGCCGGATTCCGCGCAGGTTCCCGACCAGCAGAAGAGCGATCATGATCAGACCCAAGGGAACCGTGGCCGGCGCCAGTGAGGGAATGGCGGAGGTGATCGCGGCGATCCCGGAGGCGATCGAGACCGCGACGGTGAGGACGTAGTCGATCAGTAGGCCCCCCGCCGCCATCAACCCCGGCAGGAGTCCCAGATTGTCACCGGCCACGATGTAGGAGCCGCCCCCGTGGGGATAGGCGCGGATCGTCTGCCGGTAGGACACCCCGACCACCAGCATCAACAAGGCGATGGTGGCGGCGATGGGCAGGGAGTACGCCATTCCCGCCGTGCCCGCGAGCACGAGGACGGCCAGCATCGCTTCGGGGCCGTAGGCCACCGAAGACAGGGCGTCGGCCGAGAGCACCGGCAGCGCCACCAGTTTGCGCATGCTTTCGCGTACGACGGCGGTGCTCTTCAGCGGTGCCCCCAGCAACACCCGACGGGAGCGATGCGCGATGCGGCCCATCCGCGAGCGAGCGACCTCGTCCGCGCCGCCGGCCTCCTGTGCCGATGCGTGGCCACCCAGGGAGGTGATGTGCACCAACTGGCCGTACCGAGTCGGGTGAATGTCCGCCGCCGAGGGAAACGCACCCGTGTCAGGGTTGACAGGAAGCTCCCGGTGCCCAGTCCCGGACTGCGGGGCTGCGCGACGCCACTGCCGGCCGACCTGGCGCAGCACTCGGAGTTGCTCCTGGTCGAGACCCGGCAGCACGTCGGATGGACGAGGCACTCCGGAGTCCCGCTCATCCTCTTCATGGCCCTTGTTCACATCGCTCAGTGTGGACAGAAACAAGGCCGAATCCGGTGACCTGAGTCCCGCGCGTGCAAGCGTGGCGCCGGTCTTGCGCGCCCTTTCCCGATGAGGCCAAGGCCTCTGCCAGATCGTAAGGATCTGCTTCCTGGCTCGGTGCGGCGCTGCGGCCAGCGGACCACTCCGGTCCGAGCAGGTCAGGCAGGACGTGGGTGAGGACGGCGAACGCCCGGGTGGCCGGACAGTGCTGCGGTCGCGGCCCCGTAGGCCACGGCGAGGACCTCACCGTGAGCCCGGAGAGTCAGACCCCGAACGGTGCCATGGCGCATCCTCGCTGTCAGTCGTCCAGGAGGCTGCGAAGGAAGCCCCGGCGCCGGTTGTTCGAGTCGGGCGCGGGGCGCGGCGGGCGATCTGCCGCCACCTTGATCATGGGGATGTCGGGGTGCACCTGCCCGATGTCGTCGATGCGGTCGTCGGTGTGGACGAGGGTCAGACCGTGGTCCCGTGCAGTAAGCGCGGTCACGATGTCCATTAGGGAGGGCGTCGGCCCTACGCCGAGTGCGCGCAGCCGTTTCTGCGTGTCGGCGGCTTCGGGCTGCCGGTTGAAGTGCTTCATCGGGACGGAGCCGAAGGCCTGGTCGAGTGCCAGGTGGAAGGGCGCGGGGTCCGCGCCGCGGCGCAGCCCGTGGCGGAGTTCGGCGTGGGCCACGGGGCAGATGGTCACGAGTCCAGGTAGTGGCCCGCGCGGTCCTGGAGCCAGCTCAGCGCGTGCGCCCGCTCGTCGGGGTCGGCGGACGGCAGGACCAGTTCCTCGCCCCCGCCTGTGGCCCGCTCGGCCGGCGGGTCGTTCCGCCGCTTCCGGATTCCGAACATCTGGTGCCCACCCCCGGCGTGGCCCTGCCCCGGACGCTGTCGCGCGGACGCCTTCACCGACCGCGGTACGGCCGGCCCTCGCCAGGGGATCACGGGCGGGGTGGGCCCGATGCGTCGGGCGAGGAGCGGGACGAACGGTGGGGGCTTCCAAGCGACCGGTTGCTTCCGCGCCCCGGCCAGGTCCTCGCGCCAGCGACCGAAGGGGTCCTCCATCGCTGACCGTGGCTGTGGGCTGCTCAGCCCGGAGGCCGTCAAGCTCCTGACAGGACGTCGCGGAGAGCGAGGGGGGAGCGGCCGATCAGCTGGGCGTAGTCGTTTCGGACTCGGTCCCAACGCTGCTCGCGCACCGAGGCGAACATGGACGAGAAGGCGTAGAGCCACCAAGGATCCAGGCTGGTCGCCGCCGTCTCGGCACTGTACGTATCAGCCGGGATGTTCACGTAGGTGACAGGCGTCCCCCACGCCTGCGCCGTGATCGAGGCGATGCCTGCCAGGTCCAGCGACTCAGGTCCCGTGATGTCATGGTGACGGCCGGTCGGCTCACCCACCGCGAGTGCGGCGAGGGCGCGGGCCACGTCGTCGCGCGCCACCAAGGAGATCCGGCCGTCCGCTGCCGGGAGCCTCAACAGCCCGGTCACGCGCGCCTCAGTGAGCCAAGCTTGGAAGAACTCGATGTACAGCGAAGCCCTGGCGAACGAGCACGAGACGCCAGAGGCCAGGAGCAGATCTTCGGTGAGCCGGTTGACCACGGCGTAGCAGAACGGGGACGCCATGTCGGCGTCAACGCTGCTCAGCGCTGCCACATGGCCGACGCGCTCGGTGGCCACGGCGGCGACAACGTTGCGGTGGTGGAGCAGCACCCGTGCGTCGGGCCCGTCACTGGAGATGAAGACCAGCGTGTCCACGCCTTTCAGCGCCGCGCGCAGAGCGGGCGGATCGGCGTAGTCGGCAACGGCGGCCTCCACCTGGGGCGGCAACGCCTCGGCAGGCAGCTTCCGTCGAGTCATCGCTACGACGTCCACATCGGCCCGCTCCGCGAGCAACTGCACCACCCTTCCACCGAGCCTGCCCGCCGCCCCCGTCACCGCGATGCGCATCGTTGCCCCGTCGCCTCGTCACCAGTCGCACCATCGTAGGCAGTCAAGCGCGACAGCGGCTCAGGAAGAGCACTCTTCACGTCGTCACCCATCCGGAGGCGACGCACCACGTCGAGGGAGTCGTCGGCGGATGGCATGACTCACAGCTGACGCCCGCCGGTGTCCGTGCGGCGGTCTCCATTGCCCAGGCGTTGCGGGCCCGGATCCCGGACGGCGCCGAGGTGGCGCTGTTCTCTTCGGATCTGCAGCGCACCCTGCGGACGGCCGATGAGGTGGCCGAGCTGTTCGGCGTGAAGCCGGTCCTGGATCGCAGGCTACGGGAGAAGTCATACGGCGAGGCGGAAGGAAGGCCACAGGAGTGGCTCGACCAACGCTTCATCCCACCGCCGACTGCCGGGGAACGCATGGGCCACGACGAGGGCGTGCAGGGCGCGGAGACCAAGGCGGCGTGGGCACAACGCATCTACGCGGCCGTGGACGAGATCCTGCGGAACCCTTGCGAACACCAGATCATCGTGACGCACGGTGGCTCTCTGACGTGCGTCGTGGCGTCCTGGATCAAGATGCCGATCGAGTCAGCCGGCTATGCCAGTTTCCGGGCGCCGTCCGGGAGCATCACCACACTGCGCGAAGACGACTTCTTCCACAACCGCCAAGTCGTCAGCCTCGGTGACACCCGTCATCTCGGCTCCGCCGAATCCGGGTGACCTCAACCCGGCCCGCCTCGACGTCGCCACCCCCGTTCTCTAGGAGGTGGGTGCGTGCGCGCCGGCGCCCTGGTCGTAGTCGATGCGGGCGGTTTGGACTTCCTCGATGTGGCACTCGGCCCACGCCTTGATCGAGGCCATCACCGGCAGGAGGCTGTGGCCGAGCGGGGTGAGCTGGTAGTCGACCCGGACGGGCACCGACGGGGTCACCGTGCGGGTGAGCAGGCCGTCACGTTCCAGGGCACGCAGCGTCTGGGTGAGCATCTTCTGGCTGACCCCAGCGATGATCCGGTTCAGGTCGCGATACCGCAACGGCCCGGCCGCCAGTGCGTTCAGCACCAGACTCACCCACTTGTCGCTGATCCGCTCCAGCAACTGCCGGGCCGGGCAGGTGGCGAGGTAGGCGTCGTAGGCGGCCCGCTCGTCGGAACGGCGCTGAGCGGCGGTGCGCGTCACCATGGCACTCCCAGGTCGGGTACGCACTCCAAAGTGCGTACTTCCTGATGGAGAGTAACGCCCTTTAGGTTCGTGGACATGAGAACTGTGATCATTCGTTCCTTCGGCGGCCCTGAAGTTCTTGAAGTGACGGACGTCCCGGTGCCGGAGCCGGGACCGGGCCAGATCCGGATTCGGGTCGCCGCCGCGGCTGTCAACCCGGTGGACCTCCAGACCCGCTCCGGCGCGCTCACCGCGGCGGGGCTGATCCCGGAACGGGAGGCCATCGGCATCGGCTGGGACGTCTCCGGCACCGTCGACACGCTCGGCCCCGACGTCGTCGGCCTCCGCCCCGGCGACGCGGTGATCGGACTGTCCGACCGGCTGTCGCTGCCCTCCAAGGCGCAGGCCGAGTACGTCGTGCTGGACACGGACGCGGTCACCGCGGTGCCGACGGGCATCGACCTGGTGGCTGCGGCGACCCTCCCCTTGGGCGGGCTCACCGCTGTTCAAGCGCTCGACATCGCTGGCGCCAAGCCCGGCGACACGCTGCTGGTCACCGGAGCGGCGGGGGCGGTGGGCGGGTACACGGTGCAACTCGCCGCGCGGGCCGGTCTGCGGGTGGTCGCCGTCGCGAGCGCCGGCGACGAGGAGTTGCTGCGCGATCTCGGCACGGAGTTCTTCGTGCCGCGGACCGCGGACCTGCCCGCCGCCGTGCGCCACCTGGTGCCCGGCGGCGTCCATGCCGCGGTTGATGCGGCATCCGTGGGCACGCTCGCGCTGGACGCGGTGCGCGGCGGGGGCTCGCTGGTGAGCGTGCGGGGCAACGCACCGACGCCGCTGCGTGGCATCCGAGTGGGCAACGTGTGGATCCGCGCGGACGGCCCCCGCCTCGCCGAGGTGGCCGCCGCGGGACTGCGCCCGCGGGTCGCGGACGTCCTGCCGCTGGACGAGGTCGCCGAGGCGCACCGCAGGCTGGAGGCGGGCGGGCTGCGCGGTCGCCTGGTGCTGGTGCCGTGAAGCGAAGAACCCTCCTCCGCACAGGTCAGGCCGCACTCGCTGGTTGAAGGCGTGCACCAGGGCCGAGTAGGCCCTGGTGCACGCTCGGGATCGGGCGGTGAACGGGACACCACGCCCTCTTCCGAGCCCGCGGCCCCGTGGCCGGAGGGCGGCGTGGGGGCGGGGTCGAGGGCCGCCCGTCCGGCCACGGAGCAGCTCGACCCCGAACGGGCAGCTCTGCTCTTCTCTCGGCTAAGGCTCGCTTCGCCCCCAACTCCCTTGGTGCGCGCCGTTCAAGGACCCTACCCGCACATCGGCCCGTTCTGATCGTGGAAGGGTCGGCTGATAGCTTCGATGGCTGGACGGAACCGTGCAGCGTCCGCTGGCGGGTGCACGGACAGGACGGACCAAGGAGTCTTATGCGCGGGGGAGTTGCAGTCGGAGCGGGAGCTTTGGCCGCGGTGATGGTACTGGCCGGATGCGGGGGCTCCGGTGACGGCCCGGACACGGGCAAGGGCGACGGCGCGGGCAAGAAGAAGCCACCGGTGATGAAAGTCGCGACTCTCAGCGTGCCGCCTGGGTACCGGCCCGCGCAGGGCTGGGACGAGTCGTTGGCGTGGGTCCCCAGGTCGATCTACACGATCCCCGTCGAGGCCACCGAGGACCAGGTCGCCGTGATCCTCGCCGCGTCGAACGGCTACACCGTCCGCGCGCGCGACGCGGCCGACGGGAGGGTGCGGTGGACCTCAGCCGCGTTGCAGCCGCTGACTCCCGTTGAGGCCGGGGAGGGTGGCCTCGGCGGCGGAGACGCCCGGACCGAGATCCCCGGTCTGGAGACCGTCGCGATCAACGGGTCCGATCACTTCGTCGCCTGGACCCACGGCATCCGCGACAAGGACGAGCTGCACGAGGGGACCGAAGTCCTGCGACTGTCCGTCTACCCGGCCGACGCGCAGGGCGAGGCCGTGAAGCCGCTGCGCGAGATCGACGTCCCCCTCTCCGCCGCGCCGGGCGCGATCAGCCTGCACGGGGGCAGGGACGGAGAACTGCTCGTGGGGTGGGGTGCCGAAGCGCTCTACCCGTCATCGACCGCAGCAGTCGACATGGCCAGCGGCAAGGTGACCGTGCACAAGGCCCCCGACAGGCTGCTGCCGCAGTGCACGGAGCAAGGGTCCTGCTCCGGGAGCCGAGTCGTGGACGTGGTCGGTGGTACCCCTCTGGTCACCAGCGGCGGCGGAGGCTTCGGCCTGCCCGGCCGCTGGTCCAGCAACGACGTTCGCCCCCGAGGCCTTCCCGAGACTTCCGGAATGTGGGGTTCGCTCAACGGTGTCGTCCACAGCACCACCAACGGCCGCGTGCTCGCCGCCTGGCACCCCGACCCTCAGGCCGAGGGCGCCGCCGCCCACCCGACCTGGTCCGTCCACGACATTCGCACCGGGCAACTGCTGGCCAGCATGCGCTGCGACTACACGGTGCCGTCCTCCGACCACGGCAGCCGGGACACCGAGGCCGTCACCTCGATCAACGACCGCTTCCTGTTCGCTGGCCCGGTCACCTTCGACCTGGAACGCAAGAAGGGCCTCTGCACGGCCGGTGACGGCAACCGCAAGACGGTGCTGGTCGCCTCCGTCGACAACCGGGGCACCGCCTACGGCGTCGTCGAAGAAACCGCCGAGACCGAAAGCCCCACCCTGGTCCAACTCGACCTCACCACCCCCACCGGCACCCCCGAGCCCCTCGAACCCGGAACCAAAGCCCCCGTCGTCGGAGACCTGAAGGGACACGGCGTGTTCATCACGCGCGACGCGAACGAGGCCCTCCTCATCTCCTTGCGCCGCCGCAGCTAGACCACCGTGGGCGTTCGGTCCGGTACCGCCGCATGTGAGGGTGGGAGAGCCTCGGTGCCGGATCAGCCGAACAGCACAGGTGGGTTCAATCGGATAGACCGTCCAGCTGGCGGGCCAGCAACTCCACGGCTTCTTCTGCCGCGCCCCGATCTCCGTCGATGCTCAACTGCAGGAGCAGACCGTCCAGGGTGGCGGAGGTGAGACGAGCGGCCTTCGGGGCGATGGCGGGGGGCACACCCGTTTCGATGAGCCACTGCTCCGCGGTGTGGAGGTAGGCCGCCGTGGCCGGTGCCAGCTGCTCGCTCCACAGCTCGCTCGTGCCGGCCAACGAGGCCGCTTCCAGATACAGGCGCATGGCCACGCGGACCCCGGGCTCCTCGAAGGCATGCCACAACGCGCGCACCAGATCGGACGGCTTGGCGACCGGCTGACCGCGCCACACGACGGCGAGGTCGGCGAAGGCCCGGTCCAGCAGAGCCACCACCAGCCCCTCGCGACTGCCGAAGTGATACACGAGCATGCGGTCGCTGGTGCCCAACGCGGCAGCGAGGGGCCGCAGGGTGAGCGCCGCGAGGCTGTGCTGCCCCACGTACCCCATGGCCGCGCTCAACAGCTCCTCACGACGGGACACGCGCTTCCTCCTCGAACGGCATGTAGCCTATGTAGCGATCGCTACATACTAGCGGAATGGCGAGGTGCAACGTGGTGGGTGTGCAACGGCTGGTGCGCGTATGGCCCGAGACCGTCGGGGCTTCGGTGATCTGGGTGGCGGCCACGGCGGGGGTCATCGCCCTGGCACCGACGCTCGCGGACACCCCGGCCACCCTGACCGCAGCAGGAGTCGCCGCCGGCTTCACGGGCATCGGCGTCCTGGTCGGGCGGCTCCTCCCGGCCGGGTACGGAACCCGTCTCGGTATCGCCGTCGTGATCGTCGGCCAACTGCTCGACGTCGTCCTCGTCCTAGCCGCTGGCGGGCTCTACCCACGGACCGACGAGGGCGGCAGCGGGCGCATCCTGCTGCTCCTGTTGGGCGGGTACGCGGCCTTCCTGTTGGGCGCACTCGCCGGTGACCGTTCCTGCCGGGTGGGCACGGTCGTATCGGCCTCCCGTACGTGATTCCGGCGGGAAGTCGACTGTCGGCCACCAACTCCTTTCTCCCGCGGTGTGGTTACCCCCACCACCAAGGGGTGGCTCACCGGATGGGCAAGGGCATGCGGGTGCGGCGATCGTGTGTCCCGGAAGACGACTTGAGTCAAAGGGGCAACCGTGGATCATCCGAAGGAGCAGGGGCCCGCGCGTCGCGCGTTACTGGCCGGCACTGCGGCAGCCGGGGCGGGCATGGTGGGGGTGGGCACGGGGAAGGCCACTGCGGGTGGGTGGAGCGGTCCGGTGGGGCAGGCCGCGGTGGCTGCCGAGGCGGCGCGTCTGGAGCGGGTACTGATCGAGCTGCGGCGCGACCTGCATCGGCATCCTGAGGCGCCGGGGCAGGAGCAGCGCACGGCTGCGGTGGTGGCCCGGGAACTGCGGGCGGCAGGGTTGGCCGTCACTACCGGGGTGGGCGGGCACGGAGTCGTCGGGGTCCTGAAGGGCTCGGGTCCGGGACGGACCGTCGCCTACCGGGCGGACATGGACGCGGTCCCGCCCACCGACATCGTCGGGGGAGGTTCCGCGCCGGCTCATCTCTGCGGACACGACGTCCACACCACGGTGGGCATCGGCGTCGCGCGGGTCCTGGCGCGGTTGCGGCACCGGTTGAAGGGAACGGTGGTCCTTCTCTTCCAGCCCGCCGAGGAGACGCTGTCCGGCGCCCGTTCGATGATCGCATCCGGTGTGCTGGAGCGTGAGAACGTCGATGAAGTCCATGCGCTGCACTGCGGGCCCTTTCCCGTCGGTCAGTTCGCGGTGACCCCGGGTTACGGGATGCCGGGTCAGGACAAGGCTGAGGTGACGGTCTCCGGGCCGGACGCGGACGATTCCGTGCGGCGCCTGGCGGTCGAGCTCGGCGCGCTCGCGACCGTGGCTCTGCCACAGACCCCCGCGGACCTGGAGCGGATCGTCGCCCAGGCGCAGACGCCCGACGGGCCGCTGGCCCGGTTCGTAGCGGTCCGGGCAACGGCCCGGGGCGACAAGGTGAACGTGTCGTATCGTTGCTGGCCGCAGGAGCGGTACGTGGAGGTGCGCGCAGACGTCCGTCGACTGACCAGGTCGTTCACGGGGGCCGAGGTGCGCTTCCCCGCTGAGCCGTTCCCGGCCATGGTGTGTTCGGAGCGTGATGCCCGCCTGCTCGCCCGCCACCTGCGGGGCACCGTCGGCCGGAACGCGGTCACCGAACTGCACGCTGCTTTCCCGCCCTTCAGCGGTGAGGACTTCGCCCTCTTCATGGACCGGCTCCCCGGTACGTACACCTTCCTCGGTGTCCGCGGACCTGGCACGCCTGTCACGGCGAGCTATCCGCACTACCCCGACTTCGCTCCGGATGAACGCGCCATCGGCGTCGGCGTGCGGGCGATGGCGGGCTGGATCGCGGAGCGCACCCGCAGGGTGCCGGACCTCACGGGTGCTCCGCGCTAGCCTCGGTGTCGATAGCCCGTGTCACCTTCTCAGGAAGGGGAGTTGATCGTGCATTCGCGTGGAGTGAGCGGCTTGGCGTCGCCGGCGACCCTGCTACAGATCAACCGTGTCCGTGGGGTGCCGTCCGCCGAGCTTCGTACCTGTTTGAGTGCCACGCTGTGTCCGCTGCGGTCGCCGTAGAGCGGCGCTCCGGTGAAGTCGATGGTGCCCGTCGCCATTCCGCTGAGCTTGACGGTGCGGAGGTTCACCCAGGTCGCCGCACGGCTCTGCGGGTCGCTGCCGCGGGTTGCGGCCCAGTACAGCGCCCGCGTCGCATCGTGGTTCAACGCCGTCTGACCACTGGAGAAGACACCGGTTTCGTGCGTCGGCTGTGCGTCCTCCTGATCCAGTAGGTGCTCTTTCGCATCCTTGTAGAAGGTGGTCGACGAGGCTGCCTTCTCCAGCTCTGCCAGGGCCGCGTGGTACAGCGTGACCTTGGGTGCCACTCCGTCCTTTCCCTGGGTGAACTTGGCCTTGGAGAGGTCGTCACCGGTGAGGATGGAGATGTTGCGCTGTGCGCAGCCCGGTTCGGTGCCGAGCTGCGCCATCAAGGGGCCGATGTCCTCCGCCCGTCCGGCGAAGTAGATCACGGAGGGCACTTGGGAGCTCTGACAGATCCTCTCCGTGTGCACGCGCAGTTCGGGTTTTCCGCCTGCGAGGAGGTAGCGGCGCTGCCGCAAAGTTGAGAAGCCCTGTCGTTTCAGCATCCGTTGGCCGTACTTGGCTTGTTCGTCGGTGTAGAGGTCGTCCGACTTGCTGGTGTCACGGGCCAGGACCAAGGCGTGTTGCTTCTCACCCGGTTCACTCAATTGTGCTGCCAGCAGGCCGAGTTGCTTGGCCTGCCATTCATCGGGAGCGGCGAGGCTGAACCAGTTGGCGAACTTGCGGGGCAGGTGGGTGGCCGAGTTGGTTCCGGAGACCACCGGGAGCCCCGCGTCCTGCAACGTCTCGGTGGTCTTCTCGCTCGACTTCAGATCGCGGCCGGTGCCGACCACACCGACCACGGTGGGATCGTCGGCAGCGTACGCGGCGATGGTGTCGGCCATGTCCTGTTGATGGTGGAGGTCCACCCCGCCGTTGGCGACCAGGACCCGGAGCTTGACGGGGTAGGTGTCGTTGATGACCGCCTGCGCCAGGTAGACGCCGGCCAGTTCCTCGATGCCCTTCACGGGGGACGTGCCCTTGTCGGGGTCGTAGCTGAGCGGTCCGGCGTAGATGACGGTCACGTACGTGTCGCGGTACTTGGCGAGGACCTCCCGGTTCCGACTCGCGATCCGGTCCTCCAGCCAGGGCACCGACCACGCGGTGTCGTCCTCGGCGGATGACGTCCCGTTGTTGGGGAGCCACGTCGCGAAGCGGACGTCGCCGGTGGCGACTCCTATGCACTCGGTGCGCTCGTCGGGTCCGGGTTTGCGTACGGTGTCGCGGTTGGCCGTGAGGACCGACGCCGAACAGTACGCGTCCTGGAGGTTGTCGGCCCGCGCCCAGATGCCCGCGGCAATCAGCAGCAACACCATGGTCAGAGCGTGCACGGACCACACCACCCGGGCGGTGGTGGGCCGCGAGTCGGCGCGCACACAGGGCAGTTGTCCATCGGCGAGCGGGCCCAGACGGGTACTGGGCAGGGGGACCTTCAACACCCAGGGCAGTTCGGCGAGCTCGCGACTGGGTGACTGGCCTGCGCGGAGGTTGCGTGCCCATTCCTGGTACCAGATCCACAGGGTGCCGCCGGGTTCTTGGATCACCGTGCGCTGGAGTCGGTGCAGCTCGGAGCCCGGTACCGCGGCGACGATCAACAGCGGGTCCAGTTCGCTGCGGCGACTGCGTACATCGCTGACCGCCTTGATCAGCTCGACGCCGCCGTTGTCCACGCCCACGTGGGGCAGGAAGAGCATGGGGGGCCGATGCCGTTTGAGGCCACGGAGGTCCCAGCTCCAGCGGCGGTGGTTGTCGCGCAGGTCTTCGAACAGCGCCAACACATAGAGTTGGAGTTGGAAGTCATCTCCCTCCTGGAGCGCCTCGGCCACGTCGTACGCGCGCGCCGCGATGGCCTTCCAGGAGCCGATCGGGCGCAAGAGCGAGACGTCGGTGGGACGCCCGCGCGATGCGGCCCTCAGGAAGGTCGTGGTCATGAACCACCGACTTTCACGACGCAGCCAGAGGAAGATCGGCGCCCGTCCCGGCAGGACGTTGTCCAGCAGTAACAGGAGGAGGAGGAACCCCACCCCGGACGCCAACGCCACCGACCAGTGGCTCCTGGCTAGCAGGGCCGCGAGGCCGGCAACGAGGCTGGCCGGAAGTATGTGGGCCATGTCGAGCTGGGCAGGCCCCGGGTTCCAGCGTCTGGTGTCCTTCGGCCGCCAGCGCTGCTTGGCGAGTTGGTCCAGCAGTCGTAGGGCGGGGTCGGGTCGGCCGGCTGAGGTGGATGCCGGTTGGGGCCAGTCGGCACCCAACTCCCCCACCGCGTCCTCGATGGCCTGCACCAGGCGTAGCCGGGGAAAGGCGTACCGCCGGTAGACCGAGCGCTGTCCGTCCCACCGTCGGGGATCGGCGAGATCGCGTACCAACGCGGCGGCCCGCCGCACTTCGGTGGCGCCTTCCTGCTGGGCCGGGGCGACGGCACACCGGGTGCCGTGCGCGTCCTGCCCTCGGTGCAACTCTTCTACGAGATCGATGACGCGGTCGTCATCGGCGCCGTCCTCCGCGTGGAGTACGGCGACGGGCATCGGAGGATCACTGGTGCGGAAGTCACGGATCAGGACCTCCAGTCGTTTCTGTACTTCGACGCCGGCGCTGGTCGACATTCCGAGATGTCCACCGGGGCACTTCGGCGGTGGTTCGCGATCACCGTTCGGCACGTCTACCCCCGTAGGTAAGTCCGAGCTATGAACCTAGTGGGCACGGTCTCGCTGCGGGGTGCCTACCGAGGTTGTCCCGCAACTGATCCACGCGTCGACTCGTAGGGCGTGGACCGCTGTGGGAAGAAGTCCGTGTCCGCGCAGAGGAGGAAGCGCTCATTCGGCGTGCTCGCCCTTCATCTCCAGTACGCAGTGCCGCAGCTCGTAGCTGCCTATGGCCTCCAGGAAGCCGATCGTCGGCGGGTTCACCATGCGCACCCCGGGCAAGGCGAACAGACGGCTGAGGAAGACGTCCGTCTCCAGGAGCGCGATGTGGAGTCCCGGGCACTTGTGCGGGCCGTCGCCGAAGGCCAGTCCCGGCGCTCCGGCGTCCTTCATGGCCCGTCCCGGGCGCAAGCTGCGCGGACGGGCACCGACGGTCCGTTCGTCGACGTTGACGTGGTCGAGCAGGATGTCGATGCGGTCGCCGGCCGGGACGGTCAGTGTCCCGCCGTTGGCGCCAGGCAGGTCGACCGGTGCGGTGGTACGGCGGCTGAGGCGGCCCAGGACCGGTTCGAGTCGCAGGATCTCCCCGAGCAGCGCGAGCCTGTCCGGCTCGTCCGCTTCCTGGTAGTGGGCCAGCAGGTCGGTGTCGGAGAACAGGTGCCAGGCCGCCGCGCTGATGAACTCACGGGTGGTGACCATGCCCGCCGCCGCGAAGGTGAGGCACTCGCCGAGGATCTCCGTGTTGGAGCAGCCGTCGTCGATGAGATGGGAGATGAGATCGTCGCGCCGGGTCCGGCGGCGGGCCCGTACGGCGGGGCGCACGTCGCCGACGTACACCCGCAGCCAGTTGGTGTTCTGCCGCAGCGTCCAGTAGATGCCGCGCGGAGTCGTCAGCCCCGGCGTACCGAATCGCTCCGGGAAGAAGCGTTCCAGTCGTTCCTTGATGCCGGGCCTGCTGTTCGTCAGGCCGATGACCGCGCAGGCCACCTCGATCGCGAGGTCGAAGCTGAGGTCGGACAGCCGCGCCCGGCGGTCGGTCCGGAGCCGGTCGATCTGGGTCTGAGCGACGCGGACCATGACGTCGCGGTAGTGCTGGTCGACACGGCGCGGGGTGAAGAACCGTGCCGTTTGGCGGCGGTGTTCGCGGTGCTCGGGTCCGTCCCGGTAGAGCACCGGTCGCCGGATGCGATTCGGTAGCTTCGACGTGGTCTCGATGCCGAGCCCGGCCTGCACGGTCGATGTACTGCGCAGTACCGCACGCGCCTCGTCGTACCCGCTCACCTCCCAGACCCCGTCGTCTCCTCGGGCGACGGGGCATTCCGGCACCGTCCCGCCGCGCTCGATCTTGCGGTATCCGAATCCCTGGTCCGACCCGGGTTCGACCGCGTCACTGACGTCACCGGAATCGCCGTCCATGAGCGGGACCTCCCTCTCCTCGAAGACCATGGCGAACGTCCGTGCGCCCGGTCTCCCGTCCTGGCCGGCGGCACGCTCCTGCCGATCACGGGGTGCCGCGGCGGACGGTGCTGGGTGGTTCCTTCCCGGTGGACGGGCGTGGGAAGCAGGTGTCCTGGCTCCAACGCCGCGATCAGAGGCCCGCGTCGCGCATCCCGGGCAGTGCGTACCCGTCGGCCTCGTCCCAGGGAACGTCGAGGTCGTCCAGGTGCACGTGCCACTCGGCGTCCGGCACGGCCCGGCGCAACTCCGTCACGGAATCCAGCACATGGACGATCACCGGCACCACCCGGTCGGGATCGGCGGGCATCTTGGTGGAACCGGCGACGATCTCCCGCGGCTCGGCCGCGCCCCGGTCGTGCAGGTACAGGCCTTCCTCGTCGTCGTACGGGAACGAAACCGTGCGCTCGGTGACCACGCGTGCCACCACGGTCGACTCGATCTCGTTCAAGGGTGTCGCGCGGTGCGCGCCGTAGTAGAGGGAAACACTCATGCGCGAAGCCTACGGAGGCGGTCTGACAGTGGGGGCGGCGTCGCGGGGTGGTCGCACTCCCCCGGCTCGATCCGCGCGACGGCTCCGGTCTACGGGAATCGGGCTCGGAGGGTGCTCCGGTACGGGTCCGCGGCGCGGTGACCCGTACCGGAGCGGGACTCACGCCGCGTTCGGGCCCACGTCCGCGGTGGTCAGCGGGGCACGGAGGGGCACCGCCGTCGTGTACTGGTCCGAGCCGATGTCACGGCTGCTGCCGCGCGGGTGGCCGTCGAGGTCGTCGTTCACGGCATGGGTCGTCGGCACGGCCGCGCCGATGGCCGGGCTGTTCGGCAGGAGACGGAACACTCCGTCGGCACCCTGCTGGAGGCGGGGATCGGTGCGGACGAAGCCGCCGGAGGGGATGGTGCCGTTGGCCGCCTGGCCCCACAGTAGGTTGCCCTGCCAGGTGAAGCCGGTGTTCTGCCCCAGCTCGACCAGGCTGCCCGCGTTGGCGACCAGGATGTTGTTGCTGAGGACGACGTCCCGGGGCTCGTGGGCGCGGTTCTCGCCCACGAGGGTGCGGGCGTTGTGGGCCAGGGTGTTGTGGGTGATCAGCGCCCGGTCGCAGGCGTCGTTGCCCCGTTGCAGGGGCTTGGACTCGCCGGGGAGGTGGTCGCGGGCCGAGCCGCTGCCGATCACGAAGGCGCGCCCGGACAGCCCGGTCAGGTGGTTGTTGAACACCGTGTGGTCGTTGCCGTAGAGCCGGATGCCCTCGGTGCCGCCGATGAGGTGGTTGCCGTGCACGAGCGTGCCGTTGCCGTGGCGCAGCACGATGCCTCCGGCGCAGTCGCGGAGGGTGTTGTAGCGGATGAAGTTGTTGGAGGACTTCACGGAGATGGCCTCGGGGTCCCCGTTGCACTGCTCGAAGAGGTTGTACTCCACCACGGCCCCGGCGTTGTCGAGCGCCCGGTGGCTGACGCCGAGCCGGATGGACTCGCCGCCGTTGGTCCCGGGGTAGGTGTGACGGGCGAAGTGGTTGCGGAGGATGGTGAGGCCCTTGACCATCGTCTCCTTGTTCGGGTCGACGGGGGCGTCGGGGCCGTCGGCGACGAGGAACACGCCCTCGGTGGAACGGTCGTGGAAGTAGTTGCGGTCGACCTTGACCCCGTCCGCCTTCACGACGACCCAGTCGACGCCCGCGGTGTCGGCGAACTTGAAGTCGTTGCGGGTGAGCCGGATGTCGGAGCAGTCCGCCGGGATCACCAGGGTCTGGCGCTGGCGGAAGGCGAAGCCGCTGATGGTGATGGAGCTGGAGTTGCTGAGGACGAAGCTCCGATCGCCCTGGAGCACCGCGCCGCCCCGGCTCTGGGAGACGATGGTGATGTGCGTACCGATGCCGTGCCTGCCCGAGATCCGGATGCCGGCGGCGGGGACGTCGTAGGTGCCGTTGGCCAGGACGATCCGGTCGCCGGGCGCGGCGCGGTCGATCTCCCGCTGGAGGTCGGCGATGGAGCTGACGGTTACCGTGGCGGCGGACGCGCTGGTGGTGGTCAGGGCGGCGATCGGTGCGGTGGCGAAGGCCGCGCCGAGCAGGGTGCCGGTGAGAAAGGTACGTCGCTGCATGATGCCTCTCCTGCATGGGGAGCCTCGTCGGCTTCCCGTGACCTCGGGCTCTCTGTCGGAGCCCGCTTCGGGGGACCGTGTCGGTGGCCCGCCATGCGGAAGGAGGGGGCGGGGGCGGTTCCCGTTCCATGGCTGGTGCATGAACTCGGGCTGCGCCACGGAATCTTCGACCCCCACTCGTGCGATATGCAGACATGTCCTCGGAGGGGTGGGCGGGTCGGGGGTTGCGGCCCGGCCGGGGCCAGCTTGACGGTCCGGTCATGCGGGCCCCGTCGGTGATCCGGCCGCGCTCGCGGGCGGAGTGGTCACGGTGGCGCGGCAGGCTGGTGCGCGGCGGAGCGACCTGGAGTCGCCGTCCTACGGCACGGCGGACGCGGCCGACCACTTCTGGAGGGTGCGTCTGGTCCGCCGCCTTCGCCCACCGGGGCGCCCCGAGGCCCGTATCCTGCTGCGGCTGCTCTCGCCCGCTCGGCTGGGCCTCGCCACCCTGGAGCACACGGTACGTAACCTTGACCAGCCGCTACGAACTCGCCTGGGCACTCGCCCACGACGAAGGGAGGGGCGGGTGAGCATCACCGCCGAACACCTCGGACGCGCCGCGGACGAGTTGGGTCTCTCCGGGATGCCGGTTCTGGTTCACGCTTCCCTGCGGTCCTTCGGCGCCCGCGTGGACGGCGGTGCGGACGCCGTCACCGACGTGCTCCTGGACCGGGGGTGCACCGTCCTCGTCCCAACCTTCACCGAACCGCACTTCGAAGTGGCTCCACCCGCCCGGCCCGCCATGCGCCCGGCCCGCAACGGAGTGGACTACGGCCGGCCCTGGCCGCTTCCCTCCCACCCCGCGCCCGCCGCCAACTCACCCGAGTGCGGGCTCGTCAATCCCCACCTCGGGGTCTTCCCCGCTGCTCTGCTCACTCGCCGGGGCACCCGTCGGGGCGACCATCCGTTGAACTCGTTCACTGCGCTCGGGCCGGCAGCGACCGAACTCGTTGGTGGCCAGAGTCCGGTGGACGTGTACGCACCGCTGCGGGCACTGGCCGAACGGGACGGCCGGAGCCTACTCGTCGGGGTCGGGCTGAACCGGATGACCCTGCTGCACCTCGCCGAGCAGCGATCCGGGCGCCAACTGTTCCGACGCTGGGCCCGCACACGGGACGGGCGCACCGCGCTGGTGGAGGTGGGCTCCTGCTCGGAAGGGTTTCCCCGGTTGGAGCCCCTGCTCCGACCCTGCGCCCGTACCACGACCGTAGGGGCCTCGCGTTGGGTCACCCATCCGGCCCGGGCAACACTGGCCGCGGTGGTTCCCGCCCTGGTCGCCGATCCGGGGCTGACCCGTTGCTCGGCGGGGTGTCGCGCCTGCCGAGACGCCACAGCGGGCGGGCCCCTGCCGTCCGGCCCGCTCGGCTGATGATGACGCTGCGGGCGCTCGGCTGCCCACGGGCCAAAGGCCCCGTCACACGACGCTGAACGCCGAGCAGTCGGTGCCGCGCGCGGGATCACCGGTGCCCGCCGGGGCCGCTGTTCACCTCGTCGCTGGGTTCGATCACCCGGTCCGGTTCCGCGGTCGGCAGCATCCGCTCGGTGAGCAGGGCCGTGAACGCCACGGCGGTCAGTAATCCGCCCACGAGGAACGCGGCACGGATGCCCAGGGAGGGGAGGATCAGGCCGCCGAGCAGCGCCCCGGCCGCGACACCCGCGTTGTAGGCACCGGAGTTGGCCGCGAGCGCGATCTCGGTTCGGCCGGGAGCGAAGCGCAGCATCTGGTTCTGCGTTGCCATGAAAACCGGGGCGAGCGAACCGCCCAGCAGCGCCAGGCACACGACCGATCCCGCCTGGGTGGTGCCCGTCACGTACAGGCCCAGCATGCCGACGGCCTGGGTGGCGACCGGCACGAGCAGCGTGCCGCGGGGGTAGCGGTCCAGGAGGGGCCCCGCGATCGTCACGCCGATCACGCCGGCGATTCCGGAGACCATCAGCAGGGCGCTGACCGAGGTGTCGGAGAAGCCGCTCACGTCTCCCAGGAACTTGACGACGTACGTGTAGCCCGCGAAGGCGCCGGTGACGGAGAGGGCCGTGGTCACCAGGACGATCCCGAACCGGCGCCGGTCGGGTGCCGCCCCGAAGGCGGCGTGCCCCTCCCCGGGGCGGGACGTGGGGAGGAGGGCGGCGATCGTGACGAGGGAGAGCAGGCCCAGCCCGGCGAGCACGACGAGGGGTGCCTGCCACGCGCTGCGCTGACCCAGCCAGGTGCCGGCGGGGACCCCGAGGACCAGCGCCAGTGAACCGGCCACCGACAGCACTCCGATGACCCGCCCCCGGAACTCCGGCGGGAACAGGCCGACCGCGACGGGTCCCATCACCGCCCAGAACAGCGCCTGAGCGAGCGCGGTCACCAGTCGGGCGGCCATGAGCAGCCCGTAGCCGGAGCCCAGCACCGACACCAGGGTGGAGAGGACGAGCGCGGCCAGGAGCACGGTGAGCACGTGGCGGCGCGGCACGGACTGGGTGGCGTGCGCGATCGGCAGGGAGACCACGGCGACGGTCAGCCCGTAGCCGGTGACCAGGTAGCCCACCGCGGAGAGGGACACGTGGAGGTCGACCGAGATGAGCTCAAGCAGCCCGATCGGTAGGTTCTCGGTGGTGTTGAAGGTGAACGCGGCCGTCATCAGGGCCGCGAGCAGAGCCACCCGGTGCCAACGAGCCGGCGGTGCCGTGGTCATGCAGCCCCTTCCGCGGGTGGACGTCGATCATCCCCGAGGCAACGTACACACACGTGTTCTGTCTCGGAGACGGCTTGAGGTCGCACTGGCCGAAAACACGGGAGCGGTGGACTCAACGTGCGTCCCCGTTGGCCGTCGCTGCGGCGGGCTGCCCTCACGACGCTGCGGGCGACTGCTGTTCCTGTCTGAAATAGACTGTTGTGGTGAGTGAGAATCTTCCGCCCTGCCCCGAGTGTTCGAGCGTCCACACCTACGAGATGGGTGCGCTCCTGGTCTGCCCGGAGTGCGGCCACGAGTGGTCTCCGGGTTCGGAAGTGGACCTGGAGGGTACGGCCGGAGTGGTCCGCGACGCGGTCGGCAACGTCCTCGCCGACGGGGACACCGTGACGGTGATCAAGACCCTGAAGGTCAAGGGCAGCCCGACCGGCATCAAGTCCGGCACCAAGGTCCGCAACATCCGCATCGTCGACGGCGCCGACGGCCACGACATCGACTGCAAGATCGATGGCTTCGGTGCAATGCAGCTCAAGTCCAGCGTGGTCAAGAAGGCCTGACGACCCAGGAGCGGTGCACCGGGCTCTGCCACTGTTCCCGGAGGCGCCTTCCTCGGGTGTGTCAGAGGGGCAGGGTGACCCAGATGGTCTTGCCGTGACCGTCGGCGTCCGCCCGGATCTCGGCGGTGCCGCCGAGGCCCAGGGTGAGTTCGGTGACGGTGGCGAGGCCCCTGCCGGGGGCGGCTGCGTGGAGGGGCGGTTGGTGGGGGTGGCGGTCGTGGACGGCGAAGGCGAACGTGTCACGGCTGGCGGCGAACAGGACCGTCAGGTCCTCGCACAGGATGGCGGCGTGACGAACGCTGTTGGTCACCAGTTCGGAGACGATCAGCAGGGCCGGGCCCACGCTCGGGTGGCTCGGGGAGATCCCCCACTGCCGCACCACCTGTTCGGCGGTCTCCCGGGCGGTGCGGACGGCCTTCCCGGTGGTGGGCAGGACCAGGACGAGTTGGAGGGGCAGGGCCTCTATCCCGGGGAACATCACAGGGACCGCCCGAAGTGGTGAGGGTGGCCGGTAACGGCCTGGGGGCGGAGCGGAGCGAGCGGGTCGCGTACCGGCATCGGACCGTTCTGGAGCAGTGCCGGCACCCGGATGCGTACGGAATGCCCGGGCATGCGGAAGAACTCGGCCTTCGCCTGATCCAGCAGAATCCGCATCGCCCGCACTTCTCCCTCGTCTTCGACCACTCGCGCCGGTCCTCAGCCCCTGCCCACCGCCGCCCGCGACACGACACCGGATGACGACAGCCACGACCAGCAGCGGAGCGCCCTGTCGTGCCCACACCACACCGGCAGGCGGGCGAGGGGCCACGCTCCGCGAAGGAGTCCCGCGCCATGATGTATGGAGTTGCAGAACTTTGCAATTCACTAGGTGGGCGGCGAGCAGACCGATCGGCACGATCAGCGCGGGCCCGAGTGCCTCCCACAACGGGAGCGCGCCCCGCAGCATCCGCCACGCGGCATCGGCCATGCCCCGTCGCCGGGGCCACCCGCGGCGGACGGAGCGTCCGCCAGGGTCATTCGAGGATCCGGCCGCCGTGGTAACGCAGTTCGTACGCCAGGGTGCCGTCGGCGGTGGCGATGTGTTCGACGCCGCGGAAGCGGTTCACCTCGCCCACGGTCTCATCGACGTAGGTCAGTCCGCCGGCCGTGTGGCGGAACCCCCCGAGGAACCGGCCCTCTGCATACAGCGCGGTCAGCGCCGCCTTGATGGTCTCGCCCGCGGTGAAGGCGTCTATGGCATCCGTCAGTAGATATCCGTAGTAGTTCATGCCCCAGACCGGGCGACGCGCCGAGTGCACCGTCTCCTGGCCGAGGAAGTCGGTACCGCCGAAGTAGCTGTCCCGATAGACCAGCTCGCCCTCCCGATACTCCAGGTCGTGCGACGCGGTGCGGAGGGGAGCGACCTTGCCCGCGCCACCCACATAGGTGGAGGACTTGGCCCGAACGATGAACGACTCCAGAGCGGCCGGTGTGGGTGTCAGGGTTTCCATGGCTGGATTTCTAGCAGCCGGGTCTGACAACCGGGCCGTCCGGCACCAGCGGGTACTGCACCCCTCGCAGCCTCACTGTCAGTGGTCAATGCGAGCATCTTGGGACGACACGCGAGGAGAGCAGCACATGGGCACCTGGGACATCGGACCCTTCGACAACGACACCGCCGCCGACTTCGGAGGTGGCCTGGACGATGCGGCATTGAACGAACGTGAAGCCATGATCCGCAGCGCGCTCGAAATTGCTGCCGCTCCCACGGACGACCTGGACGCGTACTACGGCGAACGAGCCGTGGCCGCAGCCGCTCTGCTTGCCGCACAGCAACGCGACGGCGAGCCTGCGTGTGCGAACTACGGCCCGTCGAAGCAGCTACCGGATCTGCCCGCGGACCTTCGCGTGCTCGCCGTCAGCGCCCTGGCCCAAGTGCTCTCCGAACGGTCCGAGCTCGCCGAACTCTGGAACGAGTCCGCGGACGGCCCGCAATGGCGGCAGGACGTCACACGTCTCCGTGACGCCCTTGACCCGTCCGTCCCGTCGCAAGAGGACGTCGCCTCCGCCGGGATCTGACCGACGCCTCGTGCCGCGGCCCCTGTCAGTGGGGGATGGCAGCATCGGGCGCATGACGGACAGCACGAGGTTCGACTGGCGGCCCTTCCTCCTCAAGTGGAGCGGGGAGTGGGCAGATTGCCCACGGGACAACGAAACGCGGAGCGAGCAGGACGCGGCAGCCGAGCGGGCTCGGTGGCTGGGGTTCCCGCCCGCGTCCGAGGAACGGATCGTCGCCATGGAGGCGCGCCTGGGCCGGCGGATGCCACCGTCGTACCGGGAGTTCCTGAAGGTCAGCGATGGCTGGCAGCACGCGGGCGGGTTCGTGTGGCTGCTGGCCGGGACGGCCGAAGCCCGCTGGCACGACGACGCGTACGGCCTCGCGGACATGTTCGAGGAGCACGTGGACGAGGACGCCGAGCCTGAGGAGCGGCGGGGCGCGGAGGTGTGGCGGCACGGGCTGCAACTGGACGTCGAGTCCGATGCCACGCGCCTGGTCATGGATCCCGATGGTGTGGGTGAGGACGGCGAGTGGGCCGTGTACAGCTGGGCGAGCTGGCGGGCCAAGCCGCCCCGGCGCTATCCGAGCTTCTCCGCGTTCATGCAGGACATGCACCGGGAGTTCCACTCCTTGCGGGCGGGTCCGCACCATGAGGGGCCGGTGTTCGTCAATGACACGACGCGGGAGCAGGACGCGTTGGTGGACGAGGCTCGGCTGGAAGCGCTACGGGGTGGGTGGGGGCGTGCCCAAGAACTGCTGGACGGGGCCAAGGGGTACGGCAGGCCGCGGGCTGCCGGGTTGGGCGACCAGATCCGTCGCTTGTTGGGACACCGCGAGGCGTCCTTCGAGGGCCTGGTGACGGATCCGCGGTACGCGCCGGAGTTGCTGCCGGTGCTGCTGGTCGGGCGGTCGGCGTACCCCTACAAGGATGACTCCACGCTGCGGTTCGCCTTGCGGGGCGCCGACGAGGGGGTGGTGGCGCTGGCCCGGGCGACTGCGGAGCTGGTGAGGAACGGCGGGTACCGGTACGCGCCGGCCGGCCCGTTCGGGGAGGCGGTCGAGCGGGCGCGGGAGCTGGCCCGGTGGGGGGACACCGACGAGGCCTGGCAGACGCTGCGGGAGGCGTTGCCCTGGTGGGAGCCGCTGGGGCCGGATCATTTGGCACCCCTGGGATGGGTCGCCGATCCCGTGCTCGGGCCACTGCTGACCTCGGAGCGGGGCCGTGAGCTGTTGTCCACTCCGAGGGGTGGACAGGGAGGCGGGGTTCCGGAGCCGACGGCCGGACTCGACCCGGGCGGCCTTGCCTGGCTCGCCGACTCGGGTTCATTCGCCAGCCGCACCTCCTACCGGTTCGTACTGGTGGAGGGGGTGGAGCCGGCGGAGTTGCCCGGACGTCTCGCGGACGGGGCCGGTGCCGCGCTGGGTCGGCCCCGATCCTTCTGGGAGACCCGCCAGTCGGCGCCGCGGAACCGGAGGGAGTTCCCGTACGAGGATGACGAGGCTTGCGTGGCGGTCGGTCGGGCCGGCACCGGCTGGAGCTTCGCCTTCGACGGTGCCCCCGCCCGGTTCGACCGGGACCAGTTCGTCTCCCCCGCCCCAGCCGCCTCCACCGGAACCCGCGCGGTGGTGGTGTGGTGCGGGTTGAGAGCGGGGGTCCAGGGGGCCTTCTTCCACCTCTCCGTGGCGCGAGACGGAGCCGAACAGTACGCATTCACGTATGGGGACGGAGAGGTGCTCACCAGCGGGGAGGTGCCGTGGGCCTTGGATCCGAGCCGGTTCTTCGGTGGCCTGGGGGACGGCTCCGAGGTGGAACGTTCGCTACTGGAAGCAGTGGCCGAAGAGTTCGGCGCCCGTCTACCGCGTCACGCGATCGAGGCCGGTCGGCTGCACACCTTCACCACCCGCTCCTGGACGGCACCGGAGGATGCGGGGTCCCACCCGAGGGTGCGGAGATACTGGAGAACCGCGCGCCCCGAGGACGGTCAGCCGAAGGAAAGCGAGATGCGACGCCTGAGGTAGAACCGCTGGGCCCGAGGGTGTCTTCCTCGCCCCCGTGACGGTGCTGCCGAGCCGGTGTTGAGCGGCACTCGGCAGCGGGTCGTCGCGTGGGCCGAGGAAGCGAAGGGGGGACGGTGCGTGCCGCGAAGGCCCGCGCGGCCGGCCGAGGCCATCGGCTGCGGGCAGGTCGCTACCGAGAGCACTCGGGCCGTTGGCCGGTCGGCCGTCGGCCTCAGCCGGGTGGTGGGTTAGTTGAGGACGACGATGTCCGTGCGGATCCGGAGGCCGCTGCCCCAGGCGACGTTGATCTTGACGGTGACGAGCCCGGCGGCGGGGACGATGTTCGCCACCGTGATGGGCGCGGCCCCCAGGAACCGCACGTTGTTGCCGTCGATCTCGCTGGCCGCGACGAGAACCGTCGAGTTCGCGTTGATGACGTTCCAGGTGATGGGGTAGTTGACCCAGTTGTTGTACGGGCCCCAGTTGACCCATCCACGCCACACGTCGACAACGTTTCCGCCGGCGACGGCGCCCGCGATCTGCTCGGCAGTCTCGATGGGGGTTTCCGGTGCGGTGATGACGGACACAATGGTCCCCTCTCCACGCGAGCACGGCCCGTACACCGACCGGCTGATCCAGCCGAGGGCCCTGCTCCACTGCATCCAGTGTCCGATTACATACGCTGTGCAGCAACGCCCCGAAAGGGTGAATCCGACCAAGACACCCCCACACATGGGCGATCGCGACTTCTCCCTCATGGTAAGGCCGGGCAAGTCGACTGCGTCCTCGGCGATTTGCCCGGCGGGCTCCGATCACGGGAGTGCGCGCCCCGGCCCGCTGCCCGGTGGAACGGCTGCCGGGCAGGGGACCGCGGTCAAGACGGCCGGACCGTCACGGGGTGCAGGAACACGGGGAGCCGGCGGTCACGCGGACGTCGTCGATGACGGGTCCGTAGGCGCCGGAGACCGTGCTGGCGAACCCGAGGGTCGTCGTCGGCGCGTTGGCCACGAAGGTCACCTGACGTTGCACGTAGCCCATGGCCGCGCGGGTCTTGCCCGTGGAGTCGAACGAGAAGTCCTGGAAGTTCTGTCCGTCGACCAGGACCCTGCCCGTCTTCACCGCCGGGCTGCCCTCGGGGTTGGCGGCCAACGCATAGGTGACCGTGTACGTCCGCCCCACGATCGTGGAGAAGCTCTGCGCGACGCCACCCGCCTGACCGGCGTTCAGATCGACGGACTGGTCGCCTTCGGCCGCCTGCCAGAACCCGGCGCCGATCAGGTCCACTCCCCCGGACGTGACCTGCCACGGGCCGATCGACTGTCCGCTGGTGAGGGTGGTGAACGAGTTCGCCGGCGCGGTGGGGTACTCGAAACTGCCGTCGTCGAACCTGCTCACGGCCGCCGCGGACGGGGCGGCCCACGCCGCACCGGGACCGGCTGAGAGGAGTCCCGCCGCGGCCACGGCGACGGCCAAGGAACGCGCAACTGCCATGTGTACCTCCTGAAGGGGGTGAGTGCACTGCCTTGCGCCGTCAGCCTTTCGGCACGCGGGAGGGGGTGAGAAGGCGCGCGCCGGGGTGTGCGGGAGTGATCAAGCAGAGCGCAGGGCCCGTGAGCACGCCGGAACGCTCCGACGAGCCGGTCCGGTCCGGTGTGAACGATTCACCGCGGCCACCAGGGGGCTTTTTCGTGAGGAGGCCGGGCGGTTCCGTCCCTCGACGGCGCTCCCTAACGGAAGGCGGACAGTCCCGTCATGGCCTGCCCGATGACGAGCTTGTGCATCTCGGGGGTGCCCTCGTACGTCAGCACCGATTCGAGGTTGGCCATGTGCCGGATCACCGGGTACTCCAGCGAGATCCCGTTGGCCCCCAGGACGGTGCGCGCGGTGCGGCAGATGTCCAGGGCCTTGTTCACGTTGTTGAGCTTGCCCATGCTGACCTGTTCGGGCCGCAGCCCGGGACCGTCCTTGCGCCGGCCCAGGTGCAGGGCGAGCAGGGTGCCGCAGGTCAGCTCCACCGCCATCTCGGCCAACTTCTCCTGAGTGAGCTGGAAGCCGGCGATCGGCTTGCCGAACTGCGAACGCTGCCCCGCGTACTCCAGGGCCGCCCGGAGGGAACTGCGTGCGGCTCCCATCGCGCCCCAGACGATGCCGTAGCGCGCCTCGTTCAGACAGGACAGCGGGCCGCGCAGCCCACGTACCTCGGGCAGCACCGCGTCGGCCGGCAACCGGACGCCGTCCAGGACGAGTTCGCTGGTGACCGATGCCCGCAGCGACAGCTTGTGCTTGATCAGCGGGGCGGAGAACCCGGGGGTGTCGGTCGGCACCACGAAGCCGCGCACGCCCTCCTCGGTCCGGGCCCACACCACCGCCACGTCGGCGACGGAACCGTTGGTGATCCACATCTTGCGGCCGTCGAGGATCCAGTCACCGCCGTCCCGGACGGCACGGGTGAGCATCCCGGCCGGATCGGAGCCGTGGTCGGGCTCGGTCAGACCGAAGCACCCGATGGCCTCGCCCGCGGCCATCGACGGCAGCCACCGCTGCTTCTGCTCCTCGCTGCCGTACTTCCAGATCGCGTACATCGCCAGCGAGCCCTGGACGCTGACCAGTGAGCGGATGCCCGAGTCGCTGGCCTCCAGCTCCAGACAGGCGAGACCGTAGTCGACGGCGCTCATCCCCGCACAGCCGTAGCCCTCCAGGTGCATGCCGAGCAGGCCGAGGCCACCGAGCTCCTTGGCGAGCTCACGGATGGCGGGCAGTTCGCCGTTCTCGAACCATTCGGCGACGTAGGGGTCAACGGCGGAGTCGCAGACCTGCCGGACGGCCGCCCGGACCGCCTTCTCCTCGGGACTGAGCAGGTAGTCGATGCCGGCCAGGTCGAGCGGGTCGATCTTGGCGCGTGCGGTGTCGGATGTGGTGGACATGGGTCCTGCCTTTCGGATGCGGGGCTGGGGTTGCTCATCGTCCGGGGAGAAGGAAGTGCGCGGGGTTGGCGGCCCGACCGGTCAGCCGCCGGTGGGAAGCGGCTCGTTCCCCGGCCCCGACAGCCAGGCGCGTACCGCCGTGCCGTGCTCGTCCAACCGAGGTGGTGGCGAAGCCTCCTGGACCAGGTCGGTGGAGTACGCGACCGGGTGCCGGGGCACGGGTGTCGCCCCACCGGCCGGAGTCACGGTGGGCGACAGCCCCAGTTCCTCGGCCAGCGCGAACCCGTCGGCGACCGTGCCGACCTTCCCCGCCGGGACGCCCGCCCCGGTGAGCCGCGCCTGCCAGTCGGAGACGTCCCCGTGCGCCAGACGCTCCTCCAGGGCCGCCACCAGTTGCTCACGGTGACCGACCCGGCCGGCGTTGGTGGCGAACCGCTCGTCCTGCGCCAGCTGCGCGGCGCCGAGCGCGGCGGCCAACCGGGCGAACTGGGCGTCGTTGCCGCAGGCGACCGCCAGCAACCCGTCACGGCAGCGGAGCGTCTCGTAGGGGGCGATGGAGGGATGACGATTGCCCATCCGCCCGGGCGGCAGACCGGTCTCCAGGTAGCTCTGGCCCTGGTTCACCAGGGAACCCAACAGGCTGGACAGCAGATTGACCTCCACCCGGCAGCCGCGTCCAGTCCGGGCCCGCGCCGCCAGCGCGGCCAACACACCGATCACGGCGTCCTTGCCGGTCAGTACGTCGACCAGGGCGACCCCGACCTTCGTCGGTTCGCCGTCGGCCCCGCCGGTGATGCTCATCAGACCGCCGACGGCCTGGACGACGAAGTCGTAGCCCGGCAGTCCGGCCCCCGCGCCACTGCCGAAGCCCGTGATGGAGCAGTACACGACGCCGGGGTTGACGGCGGACACCTGCTCGTAGCCGAGGCCCAGGCGCTCCAGGGAGCCGGTGCGGAAGTTCTCCACCACGACATCGGCACGGTGGGCCAGCTCCTGCCCGAGGGCGCGGTCGGCGTCGTCGGTCAGGTCGAGGGCGATGCCCAGCTTGGAGCGGTTGACGCCCTCGAAGTACGTCGTGGACGTCGCCGACCAGGGCGGTCCCCAGGAACGGGTGTCGTCCCCGGAGCCGGGCCGCTCCACCTTGACGACGGTCGCGCCCAGGTCGGCCAGGGTCATGGTGCACAGCGGCCCGGCCAGTACCCGGCTGAAGTCCGCGACCAACACACCGTCCAGCGGTCCGTTCATGCCCCGCCTCCCGTCGTCGTGGCGACCGCTGAGAGCAGTACGCCGTCCAACCGTCGGACCACACCCCAGGGATTGTCGTCGCGCAGTGCCTCGGGCAGCGCGGCCCGAGGTGCGTTCTGATAGGTGACCGGACGGGTGAAGCGGTCCAGCGCGCCCGCACCGACGCTGGTGGCGTCCGGCCTGCTGGTCGCGGGCCAGGGACCACCGTGCTGCTGGGCCCAGGAGGTCGCCACCCCGGTCGGCCAGCCGTCGACGACCACCCGCCCGGACCGTCCCGCCAGCCGCTCCACGAGCCACGGCAGGTCGGGGTCGGCGGGTCCTGCCGAGATCACCGAAGCGGCCAGGGACGGCTGGAGTGCGGCCAGCGCCTCCCGTAGACCGGCTGTGTCGTGGTACTCCACGACCAGGGCCACCGGGCCGAAGCACTCCTCCAGCAGCCGGGAGCCTGGGCGTAGGGCCCGCGCGGGTGCGGTGAGTACCGTCGGAGCGGCGGTGAAGCCCTCTGCGGACGGCGGTACGGAGGCCAACGGTTCGGCCCCCGCGGTCACCAGGTCGGCGATCCCCTGCCGGCAGGCCGCGGCGATCTGTGCGGTCAGCAGCCAACCGGGCCGCACGCCCTTCAGCGCCGTGGCGACCGCGGTCGCGGCACCGCTGCCCGCGGGGGCCAGCAACAGACCGGGCTTGGTGCAGAACTGGCCCTGCCCCAGGGTGAAGGACTCCGTGAAGCCCTGCGCCGCGGCGGTCAACCGGGCCGGGTCCGCAGCAGTGGCGGGCGTGAGGACCGCCGGGTTGACGGTCCCCATCTCGGCGAAGACGGGCACGGGCACCGGACGGCGGGCAGCTCGTTCGACCAACGCCATGCCACCGCTCTGCGATCCGGTGAAGGCCACGGCCGTCACCTCGGGCGCGTCCACGAGGGCGAGTCCCGCGTCGAAGCCGGTGACCAGTGCCCAGGCCCCCGCCGGTGCGCCGGCGGCGCGCAACGCGTCCGAGACCAGCACGCCGAGTCGCGCACTCAGCCGGGGATGCGCGGGATGCGCCTTGACCAGGACGGGGCACCCTGCGGCCAGGGCCGACGCGGTGTCGTGCCCGACGACCCCGAACGCGAACGGGAAGTTGCTGGCGCCGAAGACCGCCACCGGACCGAGCGGCCGGTTGATGCGCCGCAGCTCCACCGAGCCGGTGGTCCGCGGCCCGTCGATCCGTATGCCGAGCCAGCCGCCCTCCACGGCGACCGATCCGTAGGAGCGCAACTGTGCGGCCGCGCGGCCCACCTCGCCGCGCAACCGGTCCGGGCCCAGCGCGGTTTCGGCGTCGGCGAGCGCGGTCAACTCCTCGGTGTGCTCCACCAGGGAGTCCGCGACGGCCGCGAGCCATGCCGCCCGTACCGCGGGGGCGCGCGCGGCGACCTCGTCCGCGTCCCGGGCGGCGGTGGCGAGGAGGGCGGACAGCTGCGCGGACGTGGTGGCCGACGGACCGACGGTCGCGGCGTCGGTGCGCGGGTCACGGCTCACCTCGGCCCCGGGTTCCGCGGCGCGCGGCGTCTCGGCAAGGGGGACAGCTGCGGACATCGGGGACGTCCTTCCGTCGGCGGGTCGCTGGTCCTCCGAAAACTATGCGCGACCGGGCCTGGAAGTCCTTGTACGTTTCATCCGACAATGGTCGGACCCTGTGCGAACCGCACGTCTTTCGACACCGGGAGGGCCCCGTGCCGACGCTCGACGACCTCGTACGGCTGCTGGGCGCCGACCTCGAACCGGTCACCCCTGCGGCTCCGCCCCCGCTGGACATCACCGGCGTCCACGTGAGCGAGCTGACCGACCCGACGCCCTACCTCACCGGCGGGGAACTCCTGCTCACCACCGGTATGGGCCTCACCAACCAGACGGCGCAGGCCCGTGCGTACACCGCACGGCTGGTGGCCCGCGGCGTCGCCGCGCTCGGCATCGGTCTCGGGCCCGTGCACGGCGGTGTCCCCCAGACCCTCGTCCGGGCGTGCGAGGCGGTCGGGCTCCCGCTGTGCGCCGTCCCCGCGCCCACTCCCTTCCTCACCATCGCGCGTACCTACTGGTCGCTGACCGCCGCCGCCGGACAGGAGGAGCTGACCGCTGCCCTCGGCGCCCACCGCGAACTCATCCGCTCAGCGGCCGGGCCGGACCCCGTCCGCGCCGTGGTGCGCACCCTGGCCGCCGCCGTGGAGGGCTGGGCCGCCCAGCTCACCCCGCAGGGCGAGGTGACGGCGGTCTGGCCGCGCGAGTACCGTTCGAGCGCCCGGCGGATCGCGGCGGAGGTCGCTCGGCTACGCGTGGCGGGCCCGCACTCCTCCGCGACGTTCCCGCTGGGGAACGACGACGTCGTGCTCCATCCACTGACCGGCCGCGGACCGCTGAGCGGCTTCGTCGCCACCGGCTGCCCCCGTCCGATGAAGGCCCCCGACCGGCAGCTCGTCCTGACCGCGTGCGCGCTGCTCGCCCTCCAGGGCGAGCAGCGGCGGCGGGGTGTCGCGGCGGCACGCACCGCTCGGGCCTGTGTGGCCCGGCTGGTGCTGAGCGGTCACCTCGACGCCGCCCGGTCCCTGGGCGCCGACCTCGGTCTGCCGGCGATCGCCCCCCGGGTCCGGCTGTTCGCCGTGGCGGGGCTGACCGAGGGTGCCGACGACGTGCTGGACGCACTGGAACCGGCGGTCGGCCCGGGCCGCCCGCTGCTGGCCGTCGCCGAACCGGACGCGGTCTGGGCCCTGGCCGAACCCCACGACACGGAGGCGGTACGGATCGTGCTGGAGCGGTTGACGGCGGAACGGTTCCCTGGTGCCCGAGCCGTTCTCGGCGCCCCGGCTTCCGTGGCGGAACTGCACCGGCAGCTCCCGGCGCTCAGCCGTACCCTGGCCACGGTCCCGCCGGGCGTCCTGCGCGATCTGGCCACTACCGGAACGCCCACGGCCGCTTCGCTGGACCCGATCCTCAGCTACCGGCGTGCCGATCTGGTCGGTGCCGTCGCCGCCTATCTGCGGCACCGGGGCCACTGGGAGCGTGCCGCAGCCGACCTCGGAGTCCACCGCAACACCCTGCGGCACCGCATCGCGACCGCCACCCGGCTGATGGGTGCGGACCTCGACGACCCGGACACGGCGAGCCGGACCTGGCTGCGTCTGCGGGAGAACGGCCTGGCCTGACCGGCGCTGTTACGATCCGGTGATCGATGTGCGCGGGGGTAGGCGGTCGTCGGAACCCGGCGCGGGGGCAGGCGGAACCCGAGGTGCCCGCCCGGCCCCCACCGCTGTCGGTGGACGTCAGGCGGACGGGGGCCGGGACCGATGGATCTGAGCCGACGTGGTCGTGAGGCCGAGGCCGAGGTGCTGCGGGGGATGCTCGCGAGAACGGCCCTGGGCCGGGGCGGAAGCGCACTCATCAGCGGCCCGGTGGGATGCGGGAAGAGCGAATTGCTCCACGCCTTCGCCGAAGGAGCCGCGGACGGCGGCGCCGTGGTGCTCAGCGCGGCGTGCTCCGAGACCGAGGGGTCGACGCCCTTCAGCACCATCGCCCAGGCGTTCCACCAAGCGCCGCTCCGGCCGGAGCAGTTACGGGGCCTGCACGAGACCGCCCCGGACCAGGACTGCTTGAGCTTCCTGACCCACGGCACCGGGGATCCGACGGAGCGGGTGGAGCGGCTCTACCCACCGGTCGTGCACCAGCTGTGGCAGGCCCTGCTCGACCTCAGCGCCCGACAGCCCGTCGTGATCGTCATCGATGACGTCGACCGTGCCGACGAGTTCTCGCTGCGCGGGCTGGCGTTCATCGCGCGGCGGATCCGGTCGGCGCGCGTCATGGTCGTCGTCGCCGCCCAGACCGGGACGCGGCGGACCAGCGGGTTCCTCCAGAGCGAGGTGCTGCGACAGCCCTCGTGGCAGCAGATCAGGCTCGCGCCGATGTCCGTCGAAGGCGTGGCGCAGATGCTGACGCACAGGTTCGGCGACGACACGGGGGCGCACGCCTGGTACGACGTCAGTCGGGGCAACCCCCTCCTCCTCAAGGCCCTCCTGGAGGACTACCCAACGGCGGCGGGCACCGCGGAGCGGAGTAGGGAGCCGATCGTCGGGCAGTCGTTCGCCGAGGCGATGTCGGCGTGCCTGCACCGCTGCGGCCCCGAGTTGGCGGAGGTCGCGGTGACCACGGCGGTGCTGGGCGAGAACGTGACGGTCGAGTTGGTCGCGGACCTGATGGGCACGGTGCCCGAGGCCGTCCTCCCGTGGATCCGCGCCCTCGACTCGGCGGGGGTGCTGGCCGACGGACGGTTCACCCATGCGGCCGGGCGGGCGGCCGTGCTCGCCCCGCTCACCCGGGAGAGGTCCGCGCGCCTGCACCGGCGTGCCGCGGAGCGGTTGTACTACGCGGGTGCCGCACCGGCCGTGGTGGCCGACGCCCTGCTGGCGGCGGACGAGGACGACCTGCCCCCGTGGAGCTGCGTCCTGTTGCGGGAGGCGGGGACCCAGGCCGTGCGGGACGGCGAGATCGACCGGGTCGTGGAGTGCCTCGAACTGGCCTACCGCATCGCGACCGAGCCGCAGGACCGGGTGTCCGCGCTCAACCTGCTGTTCTCCGCCCACTGGCGGCTCCGGCCGGGCGGGTGCGGACGCCACGTCGACCGGTTGCTCGACGCCGTCCGTGAGGGCTGCTTCGCCGGCGACGTCTCCCCGGTCGTCTCCTACCTGTTGTGGCACGAACGGTTCGCCGACGCCGAGATGCTGCTGACCCGGGTGGCCGCCCCGGATCGTGAACTCCCCCTGCGCACCCGGGTGGAGTTGAGGCTGCTCCGGCTGAGCTTGGCGTACCGGGCCCCCGGGCTGCTCGGCCGGCTGGCGCCCGAGGTGCTCGACGTCCTCGACGCGGACCTCGACACGAACGGGCCGGGGTGTGCGATCAGCATGTCGCCGCAGCTCCAGGCGATCCGTGCGCTGGAAGTGGTGCTGGGGGGCGGCGACCCGGACGAGGCCACCGCGCATGCCGAGCACGTGTTGCAGAACTGCGGCCTCGATGACAGCACCGCGGACGTGCTGTTCACCATGTTGTCGGTGCTGGTGGACATGGATCGTTCGACAGCCGCGTTGCCGTGGTGCGAAGCGCTGCTGGCCGAGGCGGAGCGCCGCAACGCCCCGGCGTGGTCCGCCGTGCTGCTGGACGTCCGAGCGGCAGTAGCGCTGCGGACGGCCGACTTTCCGGCCGCGGACGCGTACGCACAACGTGCTCTGACGAGGTTGGCGATCGAGAACCGGGGCCCGTTCCTGACGGGGCCGTTGGCGACGCAGTTGCACGCGCGCACGGCGATGGGGCAGCACGACCAGGTGGCGGATCTGCTCATGCAGCCGGTGCCCGAGGTCAGCTTCCAGACGACGTCCGGGCTCCGGTACTGGCACGCGAAGGGCCTGTACTACGTGACGACGAACCGGTTGCCTTCCGCGATCACCACCCTCCGGGCGTGCGGCGAGCTTTCGGTGGCATGGCAGATCGACCTTCCGGCGGTGCTGCCGTGGCGCACGGGAATGGCGCACGCCATGCTGCACGCCGGCCACACCGACCGGGCCAGGGTCCTGATGCGCGAACAGCTCGGCCGGTCGCACCGCAACCACGCCCGGGTGCGCGGGGTGTCCCTGCAGATCCTGGCGCACACCGCCGAGTTGAGCGAACGGCCCCGACTACTCAAGGAGGCCATCGAGCAGTTGCAGAGTTGCCCAGGGGTACTCGAACAGGCCCACGTACTGTCCGACTTGAGCAAGGTGCTGCACCGGCTGGGCGATGGGGAACGGGCGCGGATCACCGGGCGCCGTGCCCGGCTGTTGGCCGACAGGTGCCACGCGACACTGGTCGACGACCGTGGGACGGTCCACGGGGCCGGGGGTGCGCGGAACGGGCCGTCCGGCGACGCGGGCGACGATTCCGCTTCCGTGCTCAGTGAGGCCGAGCACCGGGTGGCGACACTGGCCTCACGGGGGGACAAGAACCTGGAGATCGCCCGCAAGCTGTCGATCACGGTGAGCACGGTGGAACAACACCTGACCAGGGTGTACCGAAAGCTCCAGGTGCAGCGCCGTGCGGATCTCCCCGACGTGTTGGAGACGCTCGCCGTGGAGAACAGGGTGAGCTCGGTCGGCTCGTTCTGATCCGACGGAAAGGCCAGGCGAACCCCTCACTCAGGTCGAAGAAACCCCTATCGATCGGGCTGCATTAGGGGTCTGATGAGGGGGTTGACGTTCCGTTTGCGCCCTTCAATCGACGCTAGGGTTCGACCTCTTGAATTGTTGTTCGAGGGTTTCTTGGGAGTCCATTTAATGCAGCGGAATGATTCTTCCCGAACCGTCGTGGTGGCGGGCGGGACCGACGGAATGGGGCGGGCCACCGCGGTGGCCCGAATCGAGCGCGGCGACACCGTCGTGGTGGTCGGCCGCAACGCCGAGAAGGGTGCCAGACTCACGGAACTCGCGGAACGGCTGGGGGCGACGGACCGCTTCGCGTTCGTCCAGGCCGACCTGAGTTCGATCGCGGCGGTGCGCAAGGTGATCCGGTACGTCAGTGAAGCGCACCCCGTCGTCGACGCCCTGGTGCTCACGGCGAACCGTCAGAACCTCAAGCGCGCGGAGTCCGCCGAGGGCATCGAGTCCACCCTCTCCCTGTACTACCTGAGCCGCTATCTGCTCGGCCACGGGTTCGCCGAGCAGTTCGATGCCGCGGCGGACCCGGTGATCATCAACGTGGCCGGTCCCGGCATCAAGGCGGGTTCGGTCGCGTGGGACGACCTCCAGCTCCGCGGCAGGTACACCACCATGCGCGCCCAGCTCCAGGCGGGGCGGGCCAACGACCTCCTCGCGGTGGCGTTCGCGGAGAACCCTTCGAGCAGGGCCAAGTACGTGCTCTACCACCCGGGTTTCACCCGGACCGATGCGATCAACCAGTTCAACCAGCCCCTGCGCGCGCTCGTGAAGGCGTACGCCAAGGTGGGTGCCAAGTCGGTCGCCGACTCGGCCGCGCCGATGATCAGGTGGATCGAGAACCCGCCGGCCGAGCGCCTCACCGTGGATGACCGCGGCAAGCCGGTGGACCTCAACCTCAAGACGTTCGACCAGGGCGACGCGTCCCGACTCGTCGGGGTCACCGAGGAACTCCTCAAGGGTCGGTGAGTGCCCGTCACATCCCCAGTGGACCCCGCACGCTCCGTCGCACCCCGCGCGTACGGGCGATGCGGTAGGGCGCGGGCCGCACACGGCCCGGTCAGGCGTCCACCGTGAGCGGGCCCGTGGGGACCGCGCAGCAGAGCAGAGCGTGGCCAGGGGGGACCGGCAGTCCCGGGGTGATCAGATGGGCACGATCGCCGTCGACGGGTTGCAGGCAGGTGCCGCAGGCTCCGGCCCGGCAGGCGGAGGGCAGGCGGATTCCGACGGACTCCCCCAGGTCCAGCAGGGTGCCGTCGTCGGCCGTCCAGGTCGATTCCACCCCGCTCGCCGCGAAGCGGACGGTGAACGGCCCAGGCTCCGGGGGCGGTTGGTCGGTCAGCGGTAGGTCCACCGGTGAGAAGAAGTGCTCGTCGGTGATGGCTCCGGCCGCGAGCCCCGCGGCGAGCAGTCCCGCGCGGGCCGCCTCCACGAACGCGGCGGGTCCGCACAGGTACGCCTCCCCGTCGGGGTCGGCGGCGAGTTCCGCGTAGTCGGCCTCGGTGGGGCGGCCGTGCCGGGCGTCCGGCGGCACCGGGCCGTGGGCGGTGACGTGGAGCCGTCCGGTGCCCCGGGTCAATCCGCCGAGGAGGACGCGCACGTCCGCCCACAGGGGTGTGTCATCGGCCGTACGGACCACGTTGAGGACGGTGACCGGACGGTCGGGAGCGGTCTGCGCCAGCCAGCGCAGGATCGACGGCACGGGGGTCACGCCCACGCCCGCCACCCCGAGGAACAGCGGTCTGGACGGGTCCGTCGACACCAGCGGGGAGCCGTACGGTCCGGAGATCCGCAGGGCTGCGCCGACCCGGAGGGTGTGGACGAGCGGGGAGATGCGGCCGTCGGGCACGCGCTTCACGCTGATCGCGGGGGCGCCCGGGTCGGTGCCGGTGAGGGTGTAGCTGCGCCAGGCCGGGCCCCGTTCGTCCGCGAGGTGGATGCGCAGGTGCTGGCCGGGGGCGGCGCCCAGACCGGCGGGGTCGTGCAGCCGCACGGTGGTGACCGTCGGGCTTTCCGGCCGCAGCTCGGTCACGGTGGCGTAGCGGGGCCAGTCGGGTTGGGCGGCCGGCAGGGTACCGGGGTCGGCGGGGGCGTCGAGCACGGTGAGGACGTCGTCCTCGGCGACCGGGCCGCCCTTGACGACCCGCGCGTAGACCCCGCAGTACAGGTGTCCGAACCGGGAGGCGAGCAGCACCGGAACGTTGAGGTCCCGTAGGCCGGTGTCCGGGTTGACGGTGGTGGCACGGCAGCGGTCGGTCGCCTGGGTGATCTCCAGTTCCGCTCCGCCGAGGGCGACGCGTCGTCCCACGAGGGCGAACTCCCTCCAGGACCCGAGCCCTTCGAGGTAGAGGTTGGCTCGGAACCTGCGGTGGTCGACCGGGACACCGGCTGATGCGCTGAGGGCACGGACGGTGTCCAGGTTGATGATCGAGATCGCCGCTGACGGCCAGTCCCACAGGGAGACTCCCGGGGCGTCGGTGGCGACCGGACCGTTCGGGCCGTCCGGGAACCAGGTGCGCAGGGTCGCGTCGGCCCGCTCGATGTCGTCGGGCCGGGGTAGCCCGTCGTGGAGCCGGAGGGTGATGCCGTCACCGGAGGGTGCGGTGATGCGCAGGACGGAGGTGCCCTCGGCGTCTTCGGCGTCTTCAGTGAGGGTCAGGGCGTAGCGGGCGAGGGAGGCGTTCTTGAGGAGGCGGAGGAAGGCGGTGCTGTCGGTCCAGCCGGCGTGTCTGCGTACCGCGAGGGTGCCGTTGCGCAGGCCGACCACGCGGTCCAGGGGCAGCCCCTGCCCCGGGGTGAGGAGCACCCGGGGCAGGGGACGGCCGGCCATGGCCTTCACGGGGTAGCGGACGATGCCGGCCAGGCGTGCCGTGAGTCCCCGGTACGGGGCGGGTGGGCCCGGTGGCGGTGTCGGGGGTGCGGTCACAGGTGGATCCAGGTGTCGGGTGTCGCGGTGCAGGGTCCGCCGGGGTGGAGCCGCAGACGGGCGGACGCGACGTCGATGCTGACCGTGAGCAGGGTGCGCCACTGGAGCTGGAAGGGCAGACCGTCCTGTGGGTGGCAGCACACGGGGGCGCCGTCGCTGTCGTGGGCCCTCAGGAGGTCCACCCAGCGTTGCGGGTCGGGATCGGCCAGGAGGGTGCGATGGGCGTGCAGATGGGCGTAGCGGGCGTGGGTGCTGGCGCCGGGCGGGGTGTTCTCTCCGAGGGCCAGGGCGGGGTCGAGGAAGTGGTTGGTGTGGAGGAGGTAGCCGTCGGCGTCCGGGCGGACGACGGCGACGCCGGCCGGGCAGACCTCGATGCTCGCTGCGTCGGCGTGCCGCCCGTCGTAGGTGACGACGGTGAGCACGGTCGATGCGGTGACCCGTGCGGAGCGGGCGATGTCGACGGCCTCGGCGACGGTGGTCGCCCGCTCCAGGATCCGGCGGGCGATCACATGGACGGGGACGCCGATTCCGTCGCCGTCCTCGCGGTGGCTGAGGATGTTGAAGTGGACGCCCAGTCCCGCGTCGTTGACACCGATCTTGGCGAGTGCGCCGGCCTCGGTGAAGGTCCGCACGGTGGGGCCCGGTTCGCCGGGGCGGTGCCGGGTGAGGGTCCGGGCGAACGCCAACTCGTCGTGCCAGTCCCAGGTCTGGATGGTGTGCGGGGCTCCCGGACCGCCGGTGTGGACGGCGGTGGAACACTCTCCTTCGGCGGTCGCACCGACCGTGGCGAGGATTTCGGTGCGGGCGTTGAGCATGGCCAGTTCCCACAGCGGCAGCTCCGCGCCCGCGGCGGTCGCGGCGAGTTCGGCGTGCAGTTCGGGGGCCCAGCGGGCGATCTCCTCGCTGGCTTGTTCGCCGTGCGGTCGCAGGTCGTGCGGGGCGACTTGGACGGCGGTGAACAGTTCCCGGTAGGCGGTGGCGGCGGCGCGGATGCGGTGCCCGTGCGTCCGGCCGAGGGTGCGGCCCCGGCGGACGGGGTCCGGGTCGTCGGAGTGGAACGTCGGCAGGGTCGCTACGGAGGCGGGCCGGTCGGGGCCGGGCGGGGGGCCGCCGGTGGGAGGGACTGCGGCACGGGTCATCGGACGCTGCTCAGGATCGCGTCCCACATGACCTCGGAGGCGACCGCTCCCAGGGCGACGGAGGTCATCGTGTCCTGCCCGGTGCGCAGGGGGTTGCGCGGGAGGTCGACCTCGTCGGTGGTGAGCGTGAAGAGGGTGTCTCCGTCCAGGTTGGTGTGGAACGGCTGGATGCCGCGGTGCATGGAGCTGTGGACCTGACGGCCGAAGTAGGCGAGTTCGCGGTCGTCGAGACGGACGTTGGTGACGATGACGGAGATCGTGGTGTTGCCCGGCATGGTGGTGGGGGCACGGGTCGGGTCCTTCGCGAACGCCTCCGCGTAGTCGAGTTGCGGCAGGGTCCGGGTGCCGGTCGCGGCGTCGTAGTTGCCGCGGAGCACGGTGCCGTCGCGGTCGACGATGACTCCCACCGCGTTGATCACGGTCGCGGCGAGGATGCGGATGTCCCCGATCTGACGGAACGCCGCGCCCTGGCCGGCGAATTCGGTACGGGCGTACTCGACCTTCCCGACGGAGGCACTGGCCCCCGCCCCGCAGCGGCCGACGGGGAACTCGCCGTGGCGGGCGGCGCGCATCGCGGCCCGGCCCAGGGCGGCGTCCGGGGTGACGGCGTTGTCGCGGGCGCTGTAGTCGTAGATGATCGCCCCGGCCACGCACTTAAGCTGGTCCCAGTTGACGTCGTTGCCGACCCGGGTGAGGAGTTCGCCCGCGACTCCGGGGGCGGCGCCGAGGCCGTACAGGGAGCCGCCGGCCAGGCAGACGGCGTGGGCGAACGAGTCGGCGCCGTAGGTGAGGCCGATGGCGCCGCCGCGGGCGTCGATGGACATCCGGGCACCGGCCGGGACGTGGACGACGGTGACCCCGGTGGGGCCTTCGCTGTACTCGGCGGTGCCGACCTCGACGCCGGGGAAGTCGTAGGTCACCGTGCGCTCGCCGCGGCTGGGGCGCGGCACGGGGTTGACGTCGTCGTTGCCCTGGCAGGGGCCGAAGGCGGGGACGCCCGTCAGGTGGTGCTCGGGCTCGGGGGTGTGGGTCGCGGCGTTCACAGGTTCTCCAGGAGGGTGCGGGAGTAGGGGTGTTCGGGCGTGTTCCAGAAGCGGGCGGTGTCCGCGAGTTCGACGATCCGGCCGCTGTGCATCACGGCGATGCGGTCGGCTGCGTAGCGGACGGCTGCGAGGTCGTGGGAGATGAACAGGGCTCCGAAGCCGTGTTCGTGTTGGAGGTCGCGGATCAGGTTGAGGGTCTGGGCCTGCACGGACACGTCGAGGGCGCTGACGGCCTCGTCGAAGACGATGAACCGGGGCCGGGTGATCAGTGACCGGGCGATGGCGACCCGTTGGCGTTGGCCGCCGGACAGTTCGTGGGGGAGGCGGTCGGCGAACCGTTCGGGGAGGCCAACCTGGTCGAGGAGGCCGGCCACGGCACGGTGGTGCGAGCGCAGTCGGGTGCGGGTGGCCGCTGCGAGGGGTTCGGCGACGCTGTCGCGGACGGTGAGCCGGGGGTTGAGGGACCAGTGCGGGTTCTGGAGTACGGCTTGGATGGGTCCGGCCCGGCCCCGGCGGCCGTGGGGCGCGCCGAGGAACCTGACGGTTCCGGAGGTGGGGCGCAGCAGTCCCAGCGCGATCGCACCGGTGGTGGACTTGCCGGAGCCGGACTCCCCGACCAGTCCCAGGGTCTGTCCAGCGGCGATCGTGAAGCCGACCCGGTCCATCGCGGTGACCGGGGTGCCGCCGCGGTGGCGGGCGGCGAAGACGACACAGACGGCGTCGAGTTCGAGGACGGGGCCGTCCGGTTCGAGGGGCGGGGGCGTGTCGTTCACGGGGCCGTCTCCAGGTCCTCGGACGGGTGGGCGGCCGGGGTCCGGTCCTCGTCGAGGACGTGGTGGCACAGGAGCGTGCGGTCGCCGCGGGTGACCGGCGCGGGCCGTTCGACGCGGCACCGGTCGGTGGCCGACGGGCAGCGCGGGGCGAAGGCGCAGCCGGTGGCCGCGCCGGAGAGTACGGGCGGGGCTCCGATGATGGACCGCAGTCGGTCGCCGTCGACGGCGCGTGCCGGGTCGGCGGCGGCGAGCGCGGCGGTGTAGGGGTGGCGGGGCGCGCCGAGCACGTCCGTGGTGGGGCCGTCCTCGACGATGCGGCCGCCGTACATGACGGCGATCCGGCCGCACCAGCGGGCGACGCCGCCGAGGTCGTGGCTGAGCCAGACGAGGGTGGTGCCGTGTGCGTCGGCGAGGGTGAACAGCAGGCGCAGTACGTCCTGGCGGACCTGCGCGTCGAGTGCGGCGGTGGGTTCGTCGGCGATGAGCACGGCCGGGTTGCGTGCCATGGCCATGGCGATGATGACGCGTTGGGCCATGCCGCCGGAGATCTCGTGGGGGTAGAGCGTCAGGACGCGTTCGGGGTCCTTGATGCGTACTTGTTCCAGCCGTCGGACGAGGTCGGCGCGGTTCTTGCGGTCGGCGCGCGGCGCCCGGTGGCGGCCGTCGCTGCGCAGGGCGAGGGCGAGTTGGCGTCCGATGCGCAGGGTCGGGTCCAGTGCGCCGACGGGGTCCTGGGGGATGAAGCCGAGGCGTTCGCGGCGGAGTCGGGCGAGCCGGTCGCGCGGCAGGTCGAGTACGGACCGGCCGTCCACGAGGACCCTGCCGCGGGGGAGTTGCGTCGTGGTGGGCAACAGTGCGCCGATCAGGAGCCCGAGGGTCGACTTCCCGGACCCGGACTCGCCGACGATCCCGACGTGTCCCCCGGGTTCGACCGCGAGGCTCACGCCGTCCAGGGCCCGTACGGTGCGCCGGGGGGTCCGGTACTCGGCGATGACGTCGTCGATCAGGACGATGGGGGTCATATCAGCGCCCTCGTTTCTCTGGGTTCGAAGTGGTCGCGCAGGCTGTCCCCGATGAGGTTGATGGAGACGATGGCGGCGACCAGGACCGTGCCGGGGGCGATGATCAGCCAGGGGGCGTTGACCAGGTAGAGGCTGCCTTCCTGGATGAGGAGTCCGAGGGAGGCGTCGGGCAGTTGGACCCCGTAGCCGAGGAAGCCGAGGCCGCCCTCGACGAGGATGCCGATCGACAGGGCGTAGGTGCCCTGGACGGCGATGGTGCCGGACACGTTGGTGAGGATGTGGCGGCGCATGAGGGTGAGCGGGGGCACGCCGCTGATGCGGGCCGCGACGACGAAGTCCCGGCGGGCGACGGCCCGGGCGGCGGTGGCGACCATGCGGGTCATGAGCGGGACGGTGACCAGGACGGTGCTGGCGAGGGCTGCGGACCGGCCGGGGCCGAGCACCGCCGAGACGAGGACGGCGAGCACGATGGACGGGAAGGCGTACAGGACGTCGGAGAGTCGGGAGACGGTTTCCGCGGTCCGTCCGCCCCGGTAGCCGGCGAGGATGCCGAGTGCGGTGCTGATGGTCGCCGCGGTGAGCACGGCGAGCGAGGACAGCAGCAGGGTCGTTCCGATGCCCTGGAGGAGTCGCGGGAGCAGGGAACGGCCGAGGTTGTCCGTGCCGAGGGGCGCTTCGGCGCCGGGCGGGGTGAGTCGCCGTCCGACGGTGCTCCCGGGGTCGCCGCCGAGGCCGAACAGATGGCTCAGCAGGGTCGCGACGACCAGGAGGAGCAGCGTCCACAGGGCCACGCGGAACAGTCCGTCGAAGGAGCGCGGGGCGAACACCGAGCGCAGTCGGCTGAGGATTCGCCGGGCAGGGGGTGCCGGGGCGCTCTCGACGGTCGGGCCGGGGGGCGGGTGTACGGAGGCGGTGGGCTCGTGGCCCTGCCCGGTGGTGGCGCTCATATGGCGGTGCTCCCGGCCTGGTTGCTGATCCGCGGGTCGATGACTCCGCAGACGATGTCGACGAGGACGTTGACGACGATGAACACGGTCGCCGCGAGCAGCACCCCCGCCTGCACGATCGCGTAGTCGCGACGGTCGAGGCCGTCCACGAGGAACGAGCCGAGTCCCGGGGTGTTGAAGAGCCGCTCCACGATGACGGCGCCGCCCAGGAGGTAGGCGGTGAGCGTGGCGAGCAGGGTGAGGACGGGGATGGAGGCGTTGCGCAGCACGTGGTGGCGCACGATGTGGGCGGTCGACTCGCCCCGGGCGATCGCGGCGGCGATGTGCGGCTCGACGAGTACCCCGAGGACGCTGTCCCGCGTGGTGCGGGCGACGGCCGCCGTGCAGAACACGGCGAGCACCGCGGCGGGCAGCACCAGGGACAGCACGGATCGTAGGGGGCCCTGGTCCCAGGGGACGTAGGCTCCGACGGTCAGACCGAGTCCGTACCGGGTGAACACGAAGACCACGACGCTGCCGAGGACGAACTCGGGCAGGCTCAGTCCGAGGCTGCCCAGGAGCCGGCCCGTCCGTCCGCCGCCCGAGCCGCGGATTCCGGTGAGGACGCCGAGCGGGACGCCGATGAGGACGGTCACGCACAGGGCGAGGGCGGTGAGGGTGAGGGTCGCGGGGAGCCGTTCGGCGAACTCCGAGGCCACCGGGGTCTGGCTCGCCATCGAGATCCCGAAGTCGCCCCGCACTGCGTGGAGCAACCAGTGCACGTACTGCTCGGGGAGGGAGCCGTCGAGGCCGTACCGTTCGGCTGCGGCGTCCTTCTCGGCCCTGCTGGCCAGCGGGCCGAGCACCAGGTCGGAGTAGCGGCCGGGCATCGCGCGGACCGCCCCGAAGATCAGGATGGAGACACCGGTGAGGGTGAGGGCGGCGACGCCGATGCGTCCCAGGGCCCAGCGGAAGTAGGTCATGACGGGCTACTTGGCGCCGGGGATCGTGAACTCGGTGATGTTCCGCAGCAGGTTCCCGTATCCCTCGCGGGCGTGGAGGGTGGGACTGACCTTGTCGGTGCGGTAGCCGACGACACCGGGCCGGGAGACCAGCGGCAGCATCTCGGCGTTGGTGTCGACCTTCTCGCACACCGCGCGCAGTGCGGAGTTCCGTTCGGCGCCCGGGGCCTGGGCGGACGCGGTGTCGATGAGGGCGTTCAGCTCGGTGTCGTTCTTGAGGAAGACGCTGGAGAAGCCGGCGACCGACGGGTTCCACCAGCGGGACACCATCGAGGCGTCGGCGTATCCGGCGAACCAGCCGATGGCAAGGTCGAAGTCGGGTTTCGCGCCGAAGACCCGTTCGCCGTAGGTCGCGTCGTCGAACTTCTCGATCTTCACCTTGACCCCGGCGGCGGCGTACTGCTGCTGGACGACCTGGGCGATCTGGGCGAGTGCGGGCTCGGAGGTGTAGACGGCGATGCGCAGGGTGGTGCCCTCGGCGCCGGCGGCCTTCACGGCCGCCTCGGCGCTGCCCACGCCGGCCTTGGCGGCGGGCAGCGCGCCGGGCTCGCAGCCGCCGGGCAGGGCGGACGGGGCGACCCCGGTCGGCCGGGACTGACCGCCGAGCGCGTTGTCGGCGATCTGCTGTCGGTCGAGTGCGCTGTTGAGTGCGAACCTGACCTTCTGGTCGGCCAGCGGCGATGTCGGGTTCTGGGAGTTCTGGATCAGGTAGTAGAAGTCGCTGTACTGCTGGTTGACGACCTTCGCGTTCGGCGTTCCGGTCAGCTGGTCCATGGAGTCGACGTTGTTGAAGAACGCGAGTCCGGCGTTTCCGCTGCGGACGGCGGCGAGTCGGGCGGATTCCTGGGGGACGATCTCGACCCGTAGTTCGGAGACGCCGATCTTGTCGGCGAAGCGGTACTTCGGATTGGGTGCGAACGTCCAGTGCCGGTCCTGTTTGTGCTCGCGGACGGTGAAGGGGCCGGTGCCGAGCATCTGTTTCTTGATGTCGATTGAGCCGTTCTCGATCTCCTTCATGGGGAGCACGGCCGCGGGTGTGTTCGACAGCGCGGAGAGGAATGCGCCGTACGGCTTCTTCAGTTCGACGGTGACCTCGGCGGGACCGGTGGCCCGGACCGTCTTGACGGGGCCGAGCTGGGCGCCGTACGGGGCCTTGGAGGCGGCGAGGCGCTTGAGGCTGCCCACCACGTCGGCGGTGGTGACCGCGCGTCCGTTGGAGAACCTGGCCCCGTCGCGGAGGGTGAACACATAGGTCGTGGGGTCGGGTTGGGTCCAGGACTTGGCCAGCAGCGGCTTGATCTCGAAGCTGGCGCCCACGGTGACCAGCGGTTCGTAGACCAGGGAGCCGAGGGACCAGGAACGGGCGCTGCCGGCGAGTTGGGGGTCGAGCCCGCCGGCCTCGACCGAGTCGTAGTCGACCTGGACGGTGAGCGGGCCGCGGCCGTTGACGCTCTTGTCGGCGACGGCGAGATAGCCGGGGCGCTTGCCGGCGTCGGCCGGGGCGTCGGGGTCCGGGGCGGCCGTACAGGCGGTGAGGGCCGTCGACAGGACGGCGGAACAGGCTATGACGGAGGAGGATCTTCGCACGGGTCATCTCCTTGCCCAACGAAGCCGGATCGTTCCGGCGTGCCGGAAAACTATGTCCGCCACAAGCCGGTGTCAACGCCACGCACAAGAAAACATCTGACGATCCGAAAGGATTATGCAATTCACCGAAACGAGCATGGGTCTTTCGCGAACAACCATGTCGGCTGTTCGCGAAAGACCCATGCAGAAAAGGCCCGCGGTAACGGAAGGGGCTTCTTATCGAATCCGGAGGGGCCGAGTGGAAGTCCGAATGTTGAGCTCTATGGGAACCGAACGGATGGCGCCCTCCGGTTCCTGTCGGGCGAGGATCTCGCACAGCAGGCGGGCGCATTCCGCGCCGACCGAGCGGGGACGGAGTTCGATGGAGGTGATCGGGGGGTCCGCCAACCGCATCGCCGAGCTGTCCACGCAGGAGGCCAGCAGCAGGTCCTCCCCCACCGTGCGCCCGGCCGCGCGCAGCTGCGGCAGGATCGCCGCCGCGGCCCCGTCAGCGGCGCAGACGATCGCATCGACCTCGGGGCAGCGGACGAACATCCGGCGGACTTCCGCCTGCAACGCCTCGGGCGTGGAGCCGAACGGCGCCCGGTGGGTGAGGTCGGGTGCCCCCCGCTCGGCGCACCACCCGCTGTAGGTGGCGCACAGGGTGGTGGCCCACTCCGCGGTGGTGTCCGAGGCCAGGAACGCGACGCGGCGGGCCCCCCGTTCCCCTAGGTGGTCCAGGAGTTCCCCCAGGTGGGTGCGGTGGTCGGAGACGACGACCCCGGTGGATTCCTGGTCCCCGACGTACCGTTCCGCCGTCACGACGGGCAGACCGGAACTCATCAACTGGTCGACCACCGGGTCACCGGCCATCGGATCGCACAGCACCAGACCGTCGACCTGCGGGGCACCGGGCCCGTGCCCCAGGTGCCCCGCGGACATCAGGGTGACGTTGAGACTGGCCCTGGTCGCCTCCTCGATCACCCCGAACACGAAGGACATGTAGTACTCGGCGCTGGTCAAGAACTCCGGAATGTGCAGCCCGATGGTCTCCGTCACGGAGGTGCGCAGCGACCGGGCGTTGCGGTTGGGCGAATACCCCAACTGCCGTGCCGCGGCCACCACCACCTCCCTGGTCGCCTCGGACACCCGCCCGCGTCCGCGCAGCGCGTCGGAGGCGGTGGTCCTGGAGACCACCGCCAGGCGTGCCACGTCCGCGATGGTCGGGGCGGCGGGGGTGCCGGCCCGGGGTTCGCGGGTGTCCGGCGCCGCCCGGGGGCCGTACTGCATGTTCACCATCCGTGGGTCAGGGTGTCGTCCAGCGCGGACACGAAGCGGTCCGCGCTGTGGGGGGTCAGGCACAGCGGGGGTTTGATCTTGAGGACGCACTGTCGGTCCGAGGTGGGCTGGACGATCACGCCCAGTTCACGGAGCCGCTCGCAGATCGCGGCCGTCTCCTCGGTCGCGGGTTCTCGGGTGCTGCGGTCCCGGACGAACTCCACGCCGAGGTAGAGCCCGCTGCCGTGCACGGCGCCGATCAGCGGGTGGCGCTCCGCCAGCTCCTGGAGCCCGGCGCGCAGCCGGTCGCCGACGGTGCGGGCGTTGTCCTGGAGTTTCTCGTCCCTCAGCACGTCCAGGACGGTGAGCCCGACGACCGAACTCACCGGGCTGCCGCCCGCGGAGGAGAAGAAGTACCCCTGGGTCCGGTAGGCCGCGGCGATCTCACGGGTGGTGATGACCGCGCCCAGCGGATGACCGTTGCCCATCGCCTTGGCGACGGTGACGATGTCCGGTACGACGCCCTGCTGGTCGAAGCCCCAGAAGTGGTGACCGAGCCGTCCGTAGCCGACCTGGACCTCGTCGGCGACGCACAGTCCGCCGGCCGCGCGGACCGCCGTGTACACCTGCTCCAGATAGCCCTCGGGCAGGGCCATCCCGCCGGCGTTCCCGTAGTACGGCTCGCAGATGAACGCCCCCGGGGGCCGCCCCGACGCGGTCAGTGCCTCGATCGCCGCGACGGCCTCGGGCGCGTACCGCCCGGCTTCGGTTCCCCGGTGGACGCCCCGGTAGGCGTTGGGCGCGGGGAGGGCGTGCACCCAGTCGGGGCGGGAGGCGAGCGCACCGGGGTTGTCGGCGATCGAGGTGGACACGGCGTCGCTGGCGTAGGTCCAGCCGTGGTACGCCTCGCCGATCGCGACGGTGTCCTGCCGACCGGTGGCCGCCCAGGCCAGGCGGAGCGCGAGGTCCACGGCCTCGGAGCCGCTGTTGACCAGGAAGACCTGGTCGAGCGGGGCGGGGAGGAGTTCCACGAGGCGTTCCGACAGCTCCACCACGGAGGCGTAGTGGAAACGGGAGTTGGTGTTGAGGCGCTGCCACTGTCGGTGCACGGCCGTAGCGAGCCGGGGGTGGCCGTGGCCGAGGACGGTCACGTTGTTGAGCACGTCCAGGTAGCAGCGGCCCTCGGTGTCGAGGAGGTACTCCCGCCAGCCGCGTTCCACCCGGGGCGGCGCCCCGTAGTAGTGCTCCTGCACCGTGGCGAAGGAACGGTCACGGCGGGCCAGCAGTGCGGCGGGAGAGGTGCCGGCGTCGTCGCCCGTCGGCGAGGTCGGGGCCGGTTCGGCCGAACCGGCCGGGAGGATCAGGTCGGTGGGGTCCGGACACGACGCGAGCCAGCCGGGAGCCAGGCCCGGGGCGGCGAACCGCGGCGGCGTGTCGTGCGCGAGCCGGGTGAGCAGGACATGGGCCGCCGGACCGCCGTCGCGGGGGGTGAACGTCCCGATCGGGTCCCCGGCACGGACGGCCGAGGCACGTCCCCGGCCCCCACCGCTCCCGCCTTCGTCGATGTCGTCGATGACCAGGTGCCAGCCGTCCGCCGTCAGGGTCACCCCGTGCGGCCCGTGGTGGACCAGGGTTCCGGCCCAGGGCGCGGTCAGGGTCACCGGCCCGGCCGTGCGCAGTTCCACGCCGAGCGCCAGTGTCGCCGCCGCCGGGTCCTCGGGGCGGGACCGGGTGATCCGGTGTTCACCGTGCCGGGTGAGCACCACCGCCGCTCCCGCGGCGAACGCCCGCGCCGCCGACGTGGCCTCCGCGTCCGGGGCCAGCCAGGCGCCGCCGTGCAGGTCGTCGCTGAGGACGGACAGGTCCAGGAACGTGACGGAGCCGCCCGGTTCGACCAGCAGCGGGTGCGGTGCGGTGGGCGGACCCGGCTGCTCCGGGTGGCCGGTCGCCGCACGGAAGTGGGCGCCCATCACCTCGGTGGGGACGGACAGGGCCGCCTCCAGCATCGCCCACTCGCGGTCGAGCGCCGCGGCGGCATAGGCGTTGTCGGGATCCTGGAGCGCGTCGAACCGGCCGCTGGCCACCAGGACGGCACAGCGCAGCACGATCAGCGGCCACAGCGCGTCGATCTCGTCGGCCCCCAACGGACGCACGGCGTGGAAGGCGCGGACGGCGGGCACCACGGACGCCGGCCCGCAACCGTGGTGGTGGAGGACCGAGGCGCAGGTCACGGCGAGTTCGGCGACGGCCCAACCGGGTCCGAGGTCGCCGAAGTCGATCACCCCGACGGGCCGTGCGCGGCCCGCCCGCCCCGTCTCACAGACCACGTTGTTGTCGGTGACGTCACCGTGGATGGTCTGGACGGGGAGCCGATGGGCGAGCGGTGCGAGGTGTGCGTGGGCCGCTCGGGCGGCGGCGAGCACCCGGGTGGCCGCCGCGCGGTCGGTCAGCTGCGGGGCGAGTGCCTCCACCACGGCCAGCCCGTTGCGCAGGTCCCACAGCCGGGCGTCGTCCTGCTCCGGTACGTCGACCGCGGCAAGTCCGGTGACGACCCGTCCGGACAGTTCGCCGAGGCGGGCGACCACCTCGGGGGCGAGGTAGCGGCTGTCCATGATCGGCTCGCCGGTTACGTGGTCGAGCAGTCGGGCGCACAGGTCGACGCCGTCCACGGTGATCCGTTGCACGAACGCGCCGTCGGTGCCGGGGCGGGCCCGCGGCAGCCGGAGGTCCGGCGCCGCAGCGGTCAGCGCCTCGACCGCCCGGACCTGACGGTCCAGGGCGGCGGGTCGGGTGGTCGGGTTGGCGATCTTCAGGACGTGGTCGCCGCCGTCCTCGGTGCGCACCCGGTGGTTCAGGTCCTGTTGACTGCCCAGGTCCTGGAGCGTGCCGCGCACTCCGAACCTCTCCTCCAGCACGACGGTCAGGGTCTCGGCACCGACGGCGACCATCGGCGGCGTCAACCAGTCTGCGGACGGGATGGCCATAGCACTCCGATCAGTGGCATCCGAGGACCGCCCGAGATGCGGGCGGCGGTGCCGCATGGACTGCCGGAACGATCCGGCATGGGTGAGGGTGAAGATAGGGAGGGCCCGCGGAACGTGTCAACGACTCTGACAGGAATCCGGCGAACGGACATCTGATCGTGCTGCGCGCTCCTTGCGGGTCCACCGCGTGTCCCTGCTCGGGGAGTTCCGTCGTCCGCCCCCTCACCAGCGGCGATGGACGCGAACCCGCTCCGTGTACAGGGGCAGTGGCTCTGCGGTGGTGCTCGGCCCGGTACGGCGGCCCCTGCTGGCGACCCGTTCACCTGGGCGGGACCGAAGCTCCGCGAGCGCCTGCACTCGGACGAGGACACTGACCTTGCTCTACGCGGAATTGACCGGGAGGAACTGGCCCGTTGCCCCTTCGTCTCGGAACGGGCTCACGGCACCGCCGTCCCCTCGGGTTCCGGTCGGTCTGTGATGCTGACGCCATGCCCACCGCACAGCACCTCCCGGACCCCGTCACCCCGGACGCCCCCGTGGCGATAGCGAGTCCACTACTCACCCAGTGGTGGTTGGACCTCGCCTTCGTCCACTGGGCCGTGGAACCGGAGCTCGTGGCAGGGCTGCTACCGGCCGGGACGGTGCCCGACACCCTCCACGGGACGACATACGTCGGTCTGATCGCCTTCCGGATGCACCGGGTCGGCTGGTTCCGGCTGCCCGGAATCCCCTACTTCGGCGCCTTCCCGGAGACCAACGTACGCCTGTACTCCGTCGGTGCCGACGGACGGCGCGGTGTGGTGTTCCGCTCGATGGACGCCTCCCGGCTGGTACCGGTGATCATGGGGCGGGCGGGGTTCCGACTCCCGTACGTGTGGTCCCGCATGTCCGTGCGCTCCGCGGGCGACACCCTCGCCTACACCAGTCGCCGTCGCTGGCCCGGCCCCCGCGGCATCAACAGCCACCTCACGATACGGAAGGGCGAACGCGTCGAGGAGCCGACGGAGCTGGAGCACTTCCTGACCGCCCGGTGGGGCATGCACAACGCCTTCCCCACCGGGGTCGCCTACCTGCCCAACGACCACCCGCGCTGGCCGTTGTACCGCGCGGACCTCGTCGAATGCCGGCAAGGGCTGACAGCGGCGGCCGGACTGCCCCAGCTGCGGGGCGAGCCGGTCAGCGTCCTGTACTCACCGGGGGTCTCCGTCCGTCTCGGCCGGCCGTGCCGTCAAGGCCGGGCCGCCAGCAGGACGGCGTAGAGGACGAGGACCGTGATGCCGAGGAGGATGCCCGTCTTCGCCAGGACCGTACCGGAGTTGCCGTCCTGGGTCAGGGCGAGGTAGCCGGTGAGTACGGCGAGCGGGCCGAGCAGCAGGCTCAGAGTGATGAATCCGAGGACCCCGGAGACGACGCTGACCAGGGCGAGCGCCGGAGCGAAGGAGGGTGCGCGAAGGGCTGAAAGGCTCTTGGAGGCCTGCACGTTCTGACTCCTGTCATCGATTCTGCGGTGCTTGCTTCCGGTGACGCGGGTACCCCGCCCCGGGCACCGCATGCCACCGACTGCGGGCACGGGGCTCCTTCGGGCAACGGCACGCCGAACGGGCCGGTTCAGCGCGCCCGGTCGTAGACCATGGCGATCTCTCCCCGTTCGCCGACCTCCTGATGGGCCAGCGTCCAGCGCGAAGCCGGCAGGCCGTCGTCGAACAGCCGCTGTCCGCCGCCGGCGATCTCGGGGAAGACCATGAGGTGGAGCCGGTCGATCAGATCGGCCGAGAGGAGCGCCTTGATGACGCTGGGGCTGCTGTTGACGAGGATGTCGCCCTCGCCGGTGGCCTTGAGTTCGGCGACGACGTCGGCGGCTGGCGCGTTCGCCATCCGGGTACGTTCCCAGGGGGCTTCGGTCAAGGTGGTCGAGAGAACCACCTTCTCCGTGTCGACCAGCCACTTCGCGTATCCGCGATCGCGCGGATCGGCGTTCTCGTCCGCGGCGACCGACGGCCAGTACGACAGGAACCCTTCGGCGTTGATCCGGCCGAGCAGGGCCACCGTCGCACCCTCCCAGATGCGGGTGAGGTGGTCGCGCGCGACCTCGGTCGTCACGTACGGGGCGAACATCGTGAAGTCGTCGGGCCCGGCGGGGCCGTGGTAGCGCCCGTCGAGGCTGAGGCTCAGGTTCGCGGTCACCCTACGGTCGTTCGAGTCGGTCATCGCGCACTCCTTGCGTCGGTGTCGGTCGCATCGGTGTCGGTCGCATCGGTGGGGACGGTGTCGGCGGACTCCGCGGCGAGGGTCGCCGCGAGCTTGTCGAGGCTCTGGCCGAAGCCGATCTCGATGCCTGCGACGAAGTCCGCGGCGTCGACGGTGCTGTCGGTGATCCGCCAGTGGACGTGGAGGTCCGTGCCCGGGTCGGTGGGCCCGAGGCTCATGTCGACGTGGGCGGTGAAGGCGGGGCTGCCGTCGGGGAGCAGCGGGGAGAGCCGGTAGGTCAGGCGCTCACCGGGGAGCACGTCGTCGACGATGCCTTCCGCGCGCCCGGCGACCCGGTCCAAGGCGTTGACGTCGTCGGCGTCGCGGTACTCCTGGACGATCCGGCCGCCGGGTCGTGCCTCGAAGAGCAGTTCGGAGACGCGGAGGTCGTCGGGGGTCCACCACCGGGCGAGCAGCGGGCGCTCGGTCAGATGGCGCCAGACCGCTTCGGGACGGCCCGTCAGCAGCCGGCGGAACCGGAAGGTCCGGCCGTCCGCCCACCCCGCCCCCTCCGCGGCGCCCCGCTCCGCCTGGAGGCTGAGCCCGTACCGGTCATAGGTCGCACGTGCGCCACTGACCTGGTCCGCGGTGCCGGCGAGCCGATCGAACTCGGTGGCCAGGCCGCGCAGCGGACCGGGCCGGAGCGCGTAGATCCGGCGTTGGCCGGTGCGCTGCGAGGTGACGACGCCGGCACGTTCGAGGGTCTGCAAGTGCTTGGTCGTCTGCGGTTGGCGCGCCCCGGCGAGTTGGGCGAGGACACCGACCGAGCGGGGGCGTTCCGCCAAGAGGTTCACGAGACGCCAGCGGGCGGGGTCGGCCAGAGCGGCGAGGAGTGCTTCCATGTTCCACAGCATTCCTTGAGACGAATATTCTTGTCAAGGAATATCTTTGGTCGGGCGGGCAACGCAACGGACCCCAACCCCGTTTCTGCGGACGGCACTTGGCCATGCGGCGAGAGGAGGAACGACGGAAGGCTGACCGGATGCGCTACACGAGCGACTTAGGTCAGCCGGGCAGGGACTCAGGAGGGATGATCCCGCCGCCCCGTACGGACCACGCTGGGGGGACATGGACAAGGGCGGGACCTACAGCCGGGAGACGCTGTGACACAGCCACGCACGACGCATCGCGCTGACTTCCTCCGACGGGCGGCCGCACTCGGCCTGCTCGCGGTGGCCGGGTCGGCGGTCACGCCCGGGGCGGCGACCGCCGCGGGCGGTCGGGGCGTACCCGGACGCGCCGGGCGGGGGCTCACGTACCGGGGAGTCGTCTACGACACCGGCACCTCACACGGACCGGGCCACCTGCCTCCCGAGGTGTGGACGGCTGCCCTGATGCGGACCGACCTGCGGGCGATCGACCGCGGACTCCACTGCAACGCGGTCATGGTCTGCGGATCGGATCTCGACCGGCTCGAGCTGACTTCGCGCGAGGCGCTGCGTCGGGGACTCCACGTGACGCTCCAGCCTCGGTTGTTCGACCATCCGCAGGCGGAGATCCTCGCTCATCTGGCCCGTACGGCCCGGCTGGCGGAACAGCTGCGGACCTCGCACCAACCCGAGGTGGTCCTCGCCGTCGGCTGTGAGTACATCCTCTTCGCTCCGGGAATCGTGCCGGGGGCGACCTTCTTCGACCGCATGCAGCACCTCATCGAGGGACAGTTCGACTACCCCGCCATCGTGCGGCGGCTCAACGACTTCGTCCGCGAGGCCGTCGCCGTGGCCCGGGCGCACTTCCACGGCCGCATCACCTACGGCGCCGCCGCCGGCCTGGAGGAGATCGACTGGAACCTCTTCGACATCGTGGGCGTGAACTACTACGCGTTCCACCGCGACCCTCGTGATCACACCAGGGAGCTGGCCCCCTTCCGGCGCTGGAACAAGCCCGTCACGATCCTGGAGTTCGGCTGCTGCACCTTCCGCGGAGCGGCCGAACGGGGCGGCGACGGCTGGTCGGTGGTGGACTGGGACAAGCCGGTGCCCGAGGTGAAGGGGGACCTCCAGCGGGACGAGCAGGAACAGGCCGAGCACATCGCGAACATGCTCGGGGTATTCGAACGGGAAGGGTTCCACGGGGCGTGGCTCTACGGCTTCATCGCCCGGGACAGCCCGCACTCCCCCCACCCCCGGTACGACCTGGACATGGCGTCGTTCTCCGTGGTGAAGGTGATCAGGCGCGACCACGAAGACCCCGCGTCGCCGTACCACTGGGAACCCAAACGCTCCTTCTACGCGGTCGCCCGGCACAACCGCGCGGCGCGCGGGCGCTGATCCTCCCGCCCCGCGCCCGGACGGGCCGGGCCCGCGCGGGCGTCACGCCACGTCACAGGGCCCACCAGCAGTAGAGACGGGACCCCGTGGCGCGTGCGCGGCCGGCCAGAGCGGCAAGGCGCTCCAGTACCTCGGTGGCCTCCTCAGAGGTGGTCCCGAGCTCCTGGAGCTCGTCCGACTCGCACCACGGTCCGGCAGCCTCGCTCAAGGAGGGGTGCGTCGCCGAGGCCAGTGCTTCCTGCAAGGTGTCGGAGACGCTGATGACGAAGGCGTCCTCGGCCTCGGGAGAGGAGAGCAGCTGCCCGGAGCGGGGGCGCTTGCGCGCCTCCTCGTACGTGCAGGCGGTCAGGACCGCTTCCAACTGGGCGATCACCACGACCGGGTCGATGCCCTTCAGGGACACCACGTCGAACGTCGTGCTGTCCGGGCCGCCGAACGCGTCGAGGACACCCAGGGCCGACTCGTCGTCGGCGGCGGAGAAGTACGTGCACGTCACCATGCGGGAGATCCTCGCACCCGGGACTGACAACGCCGCGGCACGGGCCTCGCTAGCCTTGCCTGATGGAAGATCGAGAGGTGCTCGTCGGCGGCGTGAACCGGGTCGTCCGGGAAGGCGGCCTGGTCCGACGCCCGGCCGGTCCCTGGAGCGTCACGATCCAACGTCTGCTCGCCCAACTACGCGACGCGGGCTTCACCGGCGCGCCCCGTCCGTACGGGTTCAGTAAGGACGGGGGCGAGGAACTGGTCGAGTACCTGCCCGGAGGGGTCGGGCACGACTTCGCCGCACCCGAAGTGCGCAGCGATGCGTCACTGACGGCCGCGGGGCGCCTGTTGCGCGCTCTCCATGACGCGTCCGTCGGCTTCGTCCGGGAGCGGGGCGACGTCTGGCAGCTGCCCCCGCGCGAACCGGCGGAAGTGATCTGCCACGGTGACGCGGCCACGTACAACACGGTGTTCCGCAACCAACTCCCGGTGGCCTTCATCGACTTCGACACGGCTCATCCAGGCCCCCGGCTGTGGGACGCCGCCTACACGGCCTACCGTTTCGTTCCGCTGTACGCCCCCGACGAGGTGGAGCACACCCTGCCGATTCCGGAAGCGCGGCGCCGCCTCGCCCTGTTCGCCGACGCCTACGGCCTGTCCCGCACGGAACGGGCCCGACTGCCCGCCACGGCGGCGCAGCGGCTGAGGGCGCTCGTCGCGTGGATGCGGCAGCAGGCCGCAGCGGGTCACCCGGCGTTCAGCCAACACGTGGCGGAGGGCCACGACCGGCGCTACCTGACGGATGCGCAGTGGATCGAGGTCGACTTCGCCGCCGGTGAAGGGTGAGTGGTCCCCGGGCGCCGAGCGGGTGACCGGCGCGCTTCGGCAGGACGGGGGCGGACCGCACCTCACGGGCTGCCCGCCCCTTCGCCGTCCCCTGAAGGGCGTGCGGCCCTTCGAGGTGCGGGCAGCCGAACGACCGCCCGCGTCAGAAGCTCTTGTGGAACCCGGCGTCGACGGCGAAGTCGGCACCGATCGTGCTGGCCGATCGCGGTGAGGCCAGGAGCAGGATGGTGTCAGCGACCTCCTGGGGATCGATCAGACGGCCCGTCACCTGGCCCATCATCTGCGGGGCCAAGGTCTCCAGGACGGTGTCCCGATCCGCGCCGGCCATGGCGGCGATGACGTCCGCGGCTCCCCCCTTCTCGGTCCACCACGCGGTGCGCACCGCACCCGGGGAAACCGTGTTGATCCGGATGCCCCGGGGCCCGAACTCCTCCGACAGTGCCTTGGTGAGATTGGACAGCCCGGCCTTGGCGGCTCCGTACTCGATGTTGACGCTCGCGGGCTGACGGGCCATGCCGGTGGACACGTTGATGATGGAGCCACCGCCGCGCTCGATCATCCGGGGGATCGCGGCCCGCGTCATGCGCACGGCCGAGAACAGGTTGAACTCGAAGATGGCCTGCCACTCGGCGTCGTCACCGCCGAGGAACCCGGAGCGCGGCATGGTGATGCCGGGCGGCCGGCCGCCCGCGTTGTTCACCAGGATGTCCAGCACCCCGAAGTGTTCGATCGCGCGATCCACGACCCGACCCGGCGCGTCCGGGTCCATCAGGTCAGCCGACACGTGGAGGAGGCCGGCTCCCCGGAGGTCCTCCAGTTCCGGTGTCGTCCGGCGTGAGACCGCCACCACCTTGGCGCCCTCCTCCCGCAGGGAACGGGTGACGGCCAGCCCGATGCCCTTGGAGGCGCCGGTCACGAGGGCGACCCGGTCCAGAAGCTGTAGATCCATGATTGTCCTTCTCTTGACACCAGTTGCTTTCCCGTTCGGCACCGGGTCCTGACCGGGCCCCGCGCTGTTCCGAACGGGTTCGAGGAACATGCTGCTCCGTCGCCCCACGTCGTACTGGCGCCATTCCGACATCGCGTTCAAGGCCCCGCACCAGCAGGACGCCGGCTACGGCGGCGACTTGCACTTGACGCGTGCGTCAAGTCCTAGCGTCGTCGTCGCGGCCGCATTCCGCGGCTCGCCGTCCCCCTGTCGAGCGTCGAGAAGAGACCACCGTGAACGAGGCCCCGCTCCCCGCCACCCATCGTGAGGTCCGTCTGGTCAGCCGACCCGAAGGCCCGCTCACCACCGAGCACTTCCGGTTGGTGGAAGCGCCCGTCCCCGTGCCCGGGCCGGGACAAGCACTGGTGCGCAACCGGCTGATGAGCGTCACCGCGGTGATGCGCACCCTGATGGGGGGGGACGGCGACCTCCCCATGCCCGGCTACACCCCGGGTGCCGTCCTGTCGGGGCCGGCCGTCGGCGAGGTGCTCACCGCTCCGCCCGGTTCACTGACCCCCGGAGACCTGGTCGAGCACGGTGCGGGATGGCGGGAGTACGCGGTGGTGGGAGCGGACGGGCTGCAACCGTTGGACCTGGACGTGCTCCCCGATCCCGCCGCCCACCTCTCCCAGGGGTTCGTGGCGTGGCTCGGGGTGGTGCGCGGCGCGGAGGTCCGCCCCGGGGACACCGTGCTCGTCACCGGTGGCGCGGGCGGAGTCGGTTCCCTGGCCGGCCAGTTCGCCCGGCTGCGCGGCGCGACCAAGGTGATCGGCAGTACGAGCACCCGGGAGAAGGCCGACGTGCTGACCGGCCGACTCGGCTACGACGCGGCCGTGGTCCGTTCGGCGGGTCCCCTCGATGCGCAACTGCGCTCGGTCGCGCCGGACGGGCTGGACGCCGTCGTCGACGTGGTCGGCGGGGACCAGTTGCGGGCCGCGCTGGCCCACGCCCGTCAGGGCGCACGGATCGCGCTGGTCGGGAGCCTCGCCAGTCAGTTGACGGGCTCCGCCACGACCGGGATCGACACGGCCACGCTGCTGAACCGGGGGATCACTGCGCGCGGAGTGCCGGGCTTCGCTCACCTCGACGCCCTTCCGCAGTGGGCCGAGGAGTTCGGCCGGGGGCTGCGCGACGGCTCCCTCACCGTCCCGCACACGTTGGTGCGCGGAGTCGAGCGGGCCCCGCAGGCGCTGTGCGATCTACTCGACGGGCGCTACGTCGGTGCGGTACTGATCGAGCTCTGACGGCGCTACCCCGAGGAGACGACATGCGCATCGGCGAGGCGGCGCACGCCACGGGGCTGACCCCTCGGGCGTTGCGCCACTACGAGCAGCAGGGCTTGCTCCGCCCGGGGCGCACCTCATCCGGCCACCGGGTCTACACGTCCGCGCACCTGGAGCAGTTGCACGCCATCGGTGAACTGCTCCGCGCGGGCCTGACCGTCGCCGATGTGCGGAGTTTCGCCCATCTCCTGGACAGCGCCGCCGGCGACGACGGGACCGCGGACGGGGAGCCCGGTCACTGCGCGGTCGCGGAGGTGAGCTGTCAGCGGCTGCGGGAGCTGGACCGGCGCATCGAGCGGCTCTCCCTGGTGCGGGCCCGGCTCGCCGCACGACTCGCCGACCGCTTCGGTGACCTCTTCGCGGAGCGGTCCGTCGCGGGCAGCGGGTCGTCGCCGGCGTCCCGCTGATCGATTCCTGCTGGCTTCCGCGGCAGAACATGGGCCTGCGGAGATCAGCGTGCAGTCAGGGGAGGACACCCGGTGGGAGACCGTTGAGGGCGCCGTGCGGGCCGCCTTCGAGGAGGTGTTCCGGACGTCCTTCGGCTGAGGGGGCGGAGCCGTTGCGCGACGCCCCTCACGGGTGACGGGACCGGGGTCCCCGGGCGGGGGTCGTCTCCCGGTGACGCCAACGCACCGGATCGGCCGCGCCGACGACGAGGTCCTCGGCGGCCGACGTGGGCCCCGGGGGCGGTCGGTAGTCCGTGCACGACAGGACCAGCATCTCGTCGCCGCCCGGCTGGAACGCGTAGGCGACCCGCTCCAGTCGGCTCGGGACACCCCGGTCCGCCAGCTCCCCCCGGAGGCGTTCCAGTGCGCCGTACCGGAGGTCACTGGTGTGCAGCAGTACCGGGAACAGGCGCACCTCCCACCGGGCGACCCTGGCCAGGTCGAGCAGCGCACCGAGGTGGAAGGCCTCGTCGAGGCGCGCGCCGTAGGAGAACAGCAGGTGGGAGCTGAGGACCAGGTCGAACGCGTCCTGGTGGAAGGGCAGTCGGGGCAGCGAACCGGCGGTGTAGTGGTCCGGCCGGGCGGTCACGTCGGCGAGGAAGGCACGGGCCGCCCCGGTCCGGATCGTGGTGTAGCGCTCGGGGTCGCCGAACCAGGTCCACACGTACTTCGACGCCTCGGTCACCAGGGCCGTGTGCTTGTACCGGACCTCCCGCAGGGCCAGTTCGCCGAGTCGGCGTCGGTCGTGCGCGTACTCGGGGTCGACGGCCCGGGCGTCGACGCCGCGTCGTCCGGCTTCGGCGACGAAGCCCGCGGTCCCGCCGGGGCAGTCGAGGATCCGCAGGGTGAGGTCGTGGTCGGTGAGCGTGAACATCGCACGGTACTCGTCGAAGGAGCGGGCGCTGACCAGCACGGTTCACCCACGCCCCACGAACGGCATGGTGGTCGGCAGGACGGTCAGGGACTGGATGTTGGTGTCCAGCGGCATGGACGCCATCAGCAGGACCGCCTCGGTGAAGCGTTCCACCGGGATGACGGCCTCCACCGCCGTCGTGCCGTCCGCCTGGAGCGCGGCCGGCTGCGGACCGCCGTCCAACGGGGCGACGTTGCCGACGTCGATCTGTCCGCAGGCGATGCCGTGCCTCCGGCCGTCCAGGGACAGGACCCGGGTGAGCCCGAGGACGGCGTGCTTGGCGGCGGTGTAGGCCACGGAGTTCGGTCGTGGCACGTGGGCGGACGGCGCACCGTTGTTGATGATGCGTCCCCCCGCCGGGGACTGGGTGCTCATCACCCGGAACGCCTCGCGTGCGCAGAGGAAGCCACCGGTGACGATGGTGTCCATCACCCGCTTCCAGTCGTCGAACGGGGTGTCCGTGATCGGCTGCCGCGGGGCTGCGGCGCCCGCGTTGTTGAACAGCAGGTCCACCCGACCGAACCGGCGGCGAGCGGTGTCGAACAGTGCGGCGACCTCGTCGGGGTTCCTGATGTCGGTGGGGACGGCCAGCGTCCGCGAGGGATCCGTGGCCGCCAGGGTGAGGGTTTCTTCCAGGGCTTCCTTGCGCCGGCCGGCGACGACGACGGACCAGCCGGCGTCGAGCAGCGCCAACGCGCTGGCCCTGCCGAGTCCGCTGCCGCCTCCGGTCACCAGGGCGATCCGGCCGTCGACCGGTGTGCTGGTGGTCATGCGTCCTCCGTGTTCGTCCCTGTGTTCATCCAGATCCTGAGCATCCGCCGGGCTCGTGGACCGGGTTCGTCGACGTACGGGGAGCGTCCGTGCAGGACCCGGCTGTTGCGGATGATCAGCAGGTCGCCCGCGGCCATCGGCAGGCCGAAGGCGATCTCGGGCCGGTACAGGACCTCGTCGAGGACGTCGAGGGCTTCCCACTGGCGGGCCGTCAACGGCGGGCCGCCCCGCTCGGGCGACGACCGCACCGTACGGGTCTGGTAGTAGCAGCCGACGGTGCCGTCCCGTTGGGTGAACAGGATCGGGGAGACGATGACCTGGGGCCCGGCCCGACCCGTGCGGTCGAAGGTCCAGTCCTCGCCGAGCGTGACGAGCACCTCGGGTCGCTCCCGCTGGATGATGTCCCGCACATGGCGCGCGCTCGCCAGTTTGGTGAGCCCTCCGCCCCGTGCCGCGGGTCGCAGACAGAGCAGGACGAGCAGGTCGCAGGTGTCGCAGTGGAATCCCAACTCGGTGGCGCCGTCGCCGTCCTGGTCCCGGAGCACCCGGCTGAGGTCGCCCTCCGCGTTCTGGGCGACGATCTCACCGAGGTCCCGCAGCAGGAACGACAGGGCCGGCACCAGGTCGTCCTCCGGCGCCGCGGGGTCCGCCAACCCGCTGACGTGGGCGATGCCGACGGCACCGGTGCTGCGCCGCACGAAGTCACGTAGCCGGCTGCGGACCGGCGCCGCGCGGTCCCAGTGGCCGGCCCGGGCGTCCGCCCAGAGCAGCCGTCGTTCGTCCGGGGCGAGCGGCAGCGACCACAGCGCGCTGCGGTGCGCCAGCTCGGTGCTGCTCCAGCCGATCTCCGACACGGTGTCATCGCGCGTCACGTGCCCACTTCCTCTCGTCGTCGGGCGCGCTCTTCGGGGCCTACTGCGGGTTCGTTCGGGCCCTCGCCAGGTCCACGGCCTTCGACCACAGGGCCAGTGCCTCGTCGATCTGCTCGGCGGAGACCACCAGCGCCGGGACCATCCTGACCACGTTGAGGTCGATGCCGCAGGTCAGCAGGAGCAGACCCGACTCGGCGGCAGCCTGTTGGGCGTACCGGGCGGTGTCCGGGTCCGGGGAGCCGTCCGGGTGGCGGAACTCGTTGCCCACCATCAGTCCCAGGCCGCGGACGTCCGCGAGGGCCGGCACACCGGCGGCCACCGTCCGCGCTCCGTCGAGCAGCCGGGACCCCTGCTCGGCCGCGTTCTCCACCAGTCGTTCGTCGCGGATGACGTCGAGCGTCGCCAGCGCGGCGGCGCACGCCACCGGGTTGCCGCCGTAGGTTCCGCCCTGGGAGCCCGGCCAGGCGCGCCGCATCAGCTCGGTCGGCGCGGCGATCGCGGAGAGGGGGAAGCCGCTGGCCAAGCCCTTGGCGGTGATCAGGACGTCCGGGACGACCGCCCGGTGGTGCTGGTGGGCCCAGAACCTGCCGGTGCGTCCGAAACCGGTCTGGATCTCGTCGACGACCAACAGGATGCCGTGGCGGTCGGCGCGCTCGCGCAGTGCGGCCAGGAACCCGGCCGGGGCGGGCACGTAGCCGCCCTCACCCAGCACCGGTTCGACGAACATCGCGGCGGTGTCGGCGGGGGCGCTGACCGTGGCGAGGACCCGGTCGAGTCCGCGCAGGGCGTGGTCGACCGCTTCCGGTTCGCTCAGTCCGAGCCGGAACGCGGACGGGTACGGCGCGACGGCGACGCCGGGCATCACGGGCCCGATGCCGGCGCGGAAGCGGGTGCCGGCGGTGGTGAGTGCCGCCGCTCCCATGGTGCGGCCGTGGAACGATCCCTCGAACACGATCACGTTCGCTCGGCCGGTGGCGTGCCGGGCGAGCCGTAGGGCCGCCTCCACCGCCTCGGTGCCCGCAGTGGCGAAGAACAGCGAGTCGAGGCCGGGGGGCAGGACCTCGCCGAGCCGTTCGGTGAGCCGGAGCAGGGGGTCGTGCAGCACGGTGGTGTACTGGCCGTGGATCAGCCGGCCCGCCTGCTCCCGTACCGCCTCCACCACCCGCGGGTGGCAGTGTCCGGTACTGGTCACGCCGACGCCCGCGGTGAAGTCGAGGTAGCGGCGGCCTTCGGCGTCGAAGAGGTGGACGCCCTCGCCCCGGGTGGCGACGACGGAGGTGGCTTGTTTGAGCACCGGGGACAGTTGGGACACGGGGCCTGCCTTCTGTTCGTCTGGGGCGGGGTGCGCATGGGTGGCGGTGCGGCGGCCCCGATCAGGCGGGGCGGTCGTCCGGCCCGCCGGGCGGGAGGAACCCGACGTCGGACGCCCAGCGCAGCGCGGCCGACCACCACTGCGGGGTGGCGGGGGCGAACCGGACGCCCAGCCGGTCCAGTACGGACGTGGTGTAGGAGGTGTCGACGGTGACGTTGCGCTCCTCCTGCGCGGACCAGGCCGCGGTCAGTCCGGCCGCGGCCGGATGGCTGCGTTCGGCCCGGGTGATGGCCGCGGTGAACGTCGCGTCGTCGGTGAGGGCGATCGGATGGCCGTGGGCGGCGAGCCACCCGACGAGTTCGTCGTGCGGCGTCTCGTGCGGCGTCTCGACGTGGTAGGTGCCGGGCGCCGACAGCGGGTGCAGGGCGATCGCCGCGATCCCGGCGGCCACCGTGTCCACGTGGGAGAACGCGAAGGCGGTCCGCGGTCTGCGCGGGGCGGCGCCGGCGAGCAGGTAGCCGCGGATGAGTTGGTAGATCCGGTTGTCCCCGATGTTGGGCTGGAAGGCGCCGCTGCGGCTGTGCGCCGCGATGTGCCCGCTGCGGTGGACGAAGCACTGCCGGCCGGTCGCCGCCCAGGCCCGGACCGTCTCCTCCGCGTCGAACTTGGTGCGCTCGTACGGGGTCCGGAAGTGCTGGCCGATCCACAGGTCGGCCTCGCTGAAGCGCCGGGCGGGCCCGTGGACGCCGCCCGAGACGGCGAGCGTCGACACGTGGTGGAACCGGGCCGCGGGCGTGTGCGCGTCGATCCAGCCGAGGAGGCGCCGTACGGCCGTGTGGTTGGTGCGTGCCAACTCGACCGGTGAGGCGACCAGTCGGACGTCGGCGGCAGCGTGCACGACGATCCGGGCCGTGCGGGCACGGCCGAGTGCGGCCGGGGTGAGGCCCAACCCCTCGCGGTCGATGTCCCCGGCGACGACCTCCACCCGGTCGTCCTGCGCGCCGAGCCGCCGGACCGCGGCGGTGTCGTCCTCGGCGCGCACCAGACAGACCACCCGTGCGCCGCGGCCGGTGAACGCGGTGAGCAGATGGCGGCCCAGGTAGCCGGTGGCTCCGGTGAGCAGGACCCGGGCGGGTTCGCTGACGGTCAGACGACCCGGTACGGCCACCGATGCCCTGGGGCCGGGGTAGAGCAGTTGGCCGGAGGTCGAGAGCCGTGTGGGGGCGGGCGGGACGACCGCGGTGCCGGTCTCGGTCGCCACGGTCCGGGCGAAGGCACCGGCGATGCGTTCCGCGGTCGAGCGGCTGGTGCGTGGTGACGCGTACACCAGGTCGGCCACCAGTCGGTCCTCGACCACACGGGCGGTCAGGCGCAGGGCGTAGAGCGGGTCTCCCGCGGGGCACCTGGCCGCTCCGGCCTGTTCGTCGGCGACGGTCCAGTCCAGTGCCGGTGCGTCGGGCAGCCGGAAGGTCCCCAGGAAGTTGAACCCCGTTTCGGGGCGGGGGCCCGCCACGTCCATCGGGAGGACCGGTACGTCCCGCAGTCGCCGTCCGACGGCCCGCGCCCGGGCGTGCGGCGCCGCGGGCCCCGGTGCGCGGGCGCCGGCGGAGGGGCCGGGGGGATCGGGCGGTTCGACCACGATCCGCTTGACCGCGGTGAACCAGCCGACCGTGTCCAGGTAGTCGCCGGTGTCCCCCGCGCTGTCGCGACCGTGCGTCTCGACTTCGACCGCGAGCCGGGTGCGGCCCGTCGCGAGGGCGGCGGCATCGGCGAACGCGGCGAGCAGGAACGCTTCGAGGTCCGGTCCCGCGCCGTACCGTTCGACCAGACGGGCCGTGCCGCGTTCCCCGAGCGTCCAGGCGAGGGCGACCGGTTGTTCGGTACCGGGTGCCGGTTCGGGGACGGGTGCCGGGAGCGTGGGGGTGGACGGGGCGGGTGCCGGTGGCGTCCGTTCGGCCCACCGGTAGAAGTCCGGGGCCGGCGGGAGGTCGACCGGTTCGTCGTCGAGGGCCGCCCGGTAGGCGTGTGCGAGGTCGTCCAACAGGATGCGCCAGGACAGGCCGTCGACGACCAGGTGGTGGACGATCAGGGCGAGCCGGTCGTCGGTGCCGGGCGGGCCCGAGAACAGGTGGGCGCGGACCAGTCGTCCGGCGGCGGGGTCGAGGCTGCGGTGGAGTTCGGTGCAGACGCCCTCGACGGTCCGGGCGAGCGGGCCCGCTCCCGGGGGCAGCCGGGAGAAGGACAGGGCCTCCACCTCCCGTGCCGGCCGGGCCGCGCCGTAGCCGTCCCGGGTGATGGGCCGCCGCAGTGCCGGGTGCCGCTCCAGGACGGCCGTGAGGGCGACCGAGAGGGACGTGGGGTCGGCGGGCAGCCGGCATCTGAGGACCACCGACTGGTTCCAGTGCCTGGGGTCCTCGACCGACTGCCCGAACAGCCACCGTTGGGCGGGGGCGAGGGTCCGGCCCGCGCCGTCGGTCCGGGCAGCGGCGTTCCCCGGGGCGTGCGTGTGCAGCGGGACGGCGGTCGAGGCCAGTTCGGCCGCGGTCGGACGACGGTAGAAGTCCTCGTACGCGACGTGCAGTCCGGACCTGCGCAGGAACGCGATGGTGCGCATGACGAGGATCGAGTCGCCGCCCAGGTCGAGCACGTCGGCGTGCTGCCCGACCGTGGGCAGGCCCAGTGCGCCGGCCCAGAAGTCGGTGATCGCCCGGGCGAGGCCGTCGAGTCGGCGGTCCAGCGGCGCACGTCCCGGTGCGGCCCGTTTGGCCCGGGCTTCGACGGCTCCGGTCAGCAGGGCGCCCAGACGCTTGCGGTCCAGCTTGCCGTTGGGGCCGATCGGGAGCTCCGGCAGGGCCACGATCGGCTGCGGGACGGAGTAGCCGGGCAGCCGGTCGTGCAGGTGGGAGCTGAGCCCCTCGATCGCCGCATCAGTGCCGGCGCCGGCGACCAGGCGTACCGCGGCCACGAGTTGGTGGCCGACCCCGGTGTCGCGCAGCAGCACGGCGGACTGGCTGACGCCGGTGAACTCCTGCATGACGCGCTCGACTTCGGCGAGGTCGACCCGGAAGCCGCGGACCTTGACCTGTCGGTCCGAGCGGCCGACGAAGACGAGGTTCCCGTCCGCCCGGCGACGACAGAGGTCTCCGGTGCGGTATGTCGTCCGTCCGTCGACGTGGGCGAAGCTCCGTGCGGTTTCGGCGGGGCGACCGTAGTAGCCGGCGCTGACGCCCCTGCCCGCGATGTGCAGTTCCCCGACGGTGCCGTCGACCGCCGGCCGTCCCTCGCCGTCCACGATCCTCAGGGCGACCTCGCCGATGCCCGTTCCGATGGGGACGGTCGTTTCTTCGGCGGGGAGTTGGCGGGCCGTCGAGGCGAGGAAGCAGGTGGCGCCGACGGTCGTCTCGGTGGGGCCGTAGTGGTTGACCACGCGGGCCGTGACGCCCGTGTCCAACAGGGTGGCGGCGAACGAGCGGGACAGCGGCTCACCGCCCAGGAGCACCGTGTGCAGCGGTGGACTGGTGGGCGGCCGGCACTCCAGCAGCGCGGCGAGGTGCGAAGGCGTCGTCTTCAGGGCGCTCGCTCCGGCGTGGTGCAGCGCTGGCCAGAAGGCGGTCGGGTCGCGGACCTCCCGGTCGGAGACGACGTGCGCGGAGCCCCCGACCGCGAGGGCGAGCAGCCAGGCGGTGTGGCCCAGGTCGGCGGCGAGCGTGGTGACGTGTGCGATCCGCGGGGGGTCGGTTGCGGTGTACCCCAGGCGGTTCGCCAACGCCCGTGCGTAGTGGACCGCGTTGGCGTGGGTGACGGCCACGGCCTTCGGCTGTCCGCCCGAGCCCGAGGTGAAGGAGAGGTAGGCCAGGTCGGTGGCCGCGCCGGGGGCGCGGGGCACCGGCGGGCCCGTGGGTCCGGCGGCGGCCCATCCGTCGATGTCCATCCGTTCGGTCGGGCAGGGGGGCGCACCGGGGGGCGCTGCGTCGGTGGTGAGCACGCGACGGACCCGAGCGGTGTCGAGGCGCCGGCCCAGGTCGTGGGCGGACCATTCCGGGTCGGCCAGCACGGCCGCGGCTCCCGATCGGAGGACTCCGTGGAGCAGGGCGATCATCCGGGCGTCCCGGGGCCCGACGAGGGCCACCCGGTCGTGCGGACCGATGCCGTGCTCGGCCAACCGGATCGCGACCCGGTCCGCCACGGCGTCCAGCGTCGCGTAGTCGAAGGCGCGGGTGCCGTCGGTGAGGGCCGGGCGGTGTGGGTGGGCCCCCGCGACGGACGACAGCAGCTCGGGCAGCGAACCGGTGGACCGAGTCGACCACGTCGGTCGCAGCGCTGAGGTCACGCCTGCTCGTCCCCCGTCCCGGCCCGGGGGCGGTGTTGTCGCGGGTCGGGCGGCGGGGCGTCGGGGAGGACGCCCGAGACGAACGCGTCCAGCTCCGCCCCCTCGGGCAACCGTCCGACCAGCTCCCACGAGATCATGCGGTGCAGGCCGTCGATGTGGATCAGTCCTTCCCGGACCAGGAGGTCGGAGTAGTCGGAGTGGTCCATCGGGCTGGTGCTGAGGAAGACGGGGGTGAACGGTGCCCACTCCAGCAGGGCGAGCTTCGCCGCGCAGACCGGGTTGGCGCGGTACCACGGGGGTCCGTCGGACTGGATGCGCCCCGCCGCTTCGGCGACGGTCAGTCCGGTCCGCGGCACCAGTTCGCGGGCACCGCCCTCGCTGAGGTGCCAGGGCAGGACGACGCCGAGCACGTCGGCGCGCGAGAGCCGTACGTGCCACCAGCCGCCCTTGAGCTGATCGGCGCGTTCCAGGCTCTCCACGCCTTCCGGGTTGCTGTTCGCCTCGTGCGTGCGCTCCACCGGGTGGTCCCGCAGATAGGCGGCGAGGACCTCGGCGAAGGTGACGGGGGTGACGATGTCCAAGCGATGCTCCTCAAACGGCTCTGGTGTACTCGGTGAAGTGTCGCTCGGCGAACAGCTCGGGCCACTGGCCGTCGGCCAGGCCCAGTTCGCGGGCCCGGGCGAGCATCTGCCGCCAGTGGGGCTTCACCGGCCGCCATCGCGCCCCGACCTGGCAGTAGGACGCGTCGATGAAGTAGCGGGCTCTGCCCGGACCGTCCGGAGCGGGTCTACGGGTGTGGAACAGGGCCGAGTTGAGCAGCACGGTCGTGCCGGGCGGCAGCCGGTCGATGACCACCTCACCGGTGAGTTCATCGGTGCCGTGGTGGGCGAGGGCGGCCTTGTCGACCGAGCGGCGGTGCGAGCCGGGCAGGACCGCGAGGCTTCCGACCTCTTCGTCGAGTCCGCCGAGGTAGTGGAGTGCGTGCACCATCAGGAGCGAGGGGTCAGAGCGGTCGTTGGGCTCGCAGTCGTGGTGCCAGGACTTGCCGCCGATGTCGGGGGCCTGCCGGTCGCTGTGCAGGTGGTGGAAGACGAACGACGGCCCCATGAGGCGGGACAGGGTCCGTAACAGCGGTACGTGGGTGAGAAGTTCGCCGTGCGCCGTCAGCTCCAGTTCGAGGAGCGGGGGCGGTCCGTTCGTGAGGGGGTCGGCGCAGGAGGCTATCGACCGGGCGCGCAGGCCCTCGTCCACCCAGCGGTCGACTTCGGGGACGAGTCTGGTCCGGAGCGATTCCGGGAGCAGCCCGGGCAGTACCAGGTACCCGGCTTCGGAGAACTGACGTCGTTGCGCGGCATCGAGGGCTTCACACCCTCCGGAAGACGGCGGCACCGAACCTTTCCACCCCTTTCGAACGACGCGACGCGCAGCCGAACGGAACACATCGAGCAGCAACGGGTTCGAGCTGGCACATGAGGTCATCCAGACTTCGGGCGGCGTCGCCATCCGTGAGCACCGCGACCGAGGCGCGATCGCCACGAAGAGCCAGCCATTGATCACGCAAGGTAGTCTGCGGTTGGGAGTATGGCCCGCCGTTCTCGTTCGCGACAAGACCACGATCCACCGACCGGCGCCTTCCCGCCGCCGTGCCGTTCAACACCGGCCATGAGTCGGCTCGCCCCCCACTGACCTCGTAGGTCCCGGCCTCACCAGGGGTGGGGCGCGGGCTGCGTCACGGGGTGGGCCGGTGCGGTGTCGGGGCCGGTGGATGCGAGGGCGTGGTCCGGTGGGGCGCCGGGCCGTCGGGGCGGGGGAACGCGGCGGGGCGCCGGTCACCGTGTGGGGGTGGCCGGCGCCCGGCGTCGTTGCAGGTGACGGAGCGGCAGGGGGTCCACTGCTCGGTCGGGAACCGGTGACGAAGGGGGGCCGCCGTGCGGTCGGGCCGCGGTGGGCTTCGTGGCCGTGCGGGCGCTCCTTCGGCATGAGGACCGTGTCGATGAGGTACACGGGGGCGTTGGCCGTCCTGACGTTGCCGCAGACCACGTCGGCCGTGCCGGTGGCCCGGTAGGAGGTTCCGGAGCCGCTGGTGGTGGCCTCGCCCTTGTGGAGGGTCTGGAAAGAGCCCTTCCGCAGCTCCTCGGGGGTCAGCTCCTGGCCCCGACGTGGTGGGTGAGGTGGCCTCGTCCGTGAGCACCTCGTCGAGGTCGGCCGGGGGCTCTTGGCGAACGCCTCGTTGGTGGCGATCGGGGTCCTTGGCCATGCCGTCGAAGGAACCGGCGCCGTCCTCGGGCACAGTGGCGCAGGCCGCGCCGAACGGCCGGGGGCTGTCGTCCCCAGTGTCGGACGGCTCCGGTCCCGTCGGTGGCACGGACGGTGCGGGTGCGTCCGCCGGGGACCGACCGCCCGCCAGCGGTAGGTCCATGGGCGCCAGATGTCGGTGGTCACCTGGACGGCGAGGTCGGCGTCCGGCCAGGGGCCGTCGACGACGCGGACGATGGCCCGGCGCTGGGCCCAGGCCGCGCCGGCGACGGTGCCGGCGCTGAGGCGGGCGAAGGGCCTGGGGGTGTCGATCCGCGCCTGGGTCCTGATCGGGTCGCGTCCGGCCCGGTTGCGTCCTGGTCGGCCCCGCCGCCCGGGAGGAGGGACGGCGCGGGGGACGCGGACGGCGGTTGCGGCGCCGGTCGCAGGGCTGGGGCACACTCCCCGGGGTGCGGCGCCAGACCGCGCCGCAGACCGGCCGGAAGGTGACACCCATCCGCGGGCACCTCCGTGACGAACACCCCATGAGCTGCTCCGCACCGCGCGTGCCCAGGGCGGCCGCCACCGCGACGCCGAAGGACTCCCATGCGATGGACGCCCCCGAACCGATCGACCCCCACCGGCCCTTGCTCACGTCGGTCCCCTCAGCGGGGGTCCGGGCAGTGAGCCGTCCCTTGCCGCTCGGCACCGGCGGCACCTCGCGCGCCGACCTGGCCGAACTGATGGCGGAGGTCGCCCGCGGTGACCGCCAGGCGTTCTCGGGTCTGTACGACGCGCTCGCGCCGCTGGTCTTCGGCATCGTGCTCAAGGTGGTGCGGGACCGGGCGCAGTCGGAGGAGGTCACCCAGGAAGTGATGATCGACCTGTGGCGGCAGGCCGCCCGCTATCGGCCCGCCTCCGGCAGCGTGACCACCTGGGCGGCGACGATCGCGCACCGCAGGGCGGTGGACCGGGTCCGCGCCGCGCAGGCCGCCACCGACCGTGAGCGGGCCCGGGCCGCCCGCGAGCACCAGTCCCCCTTCGACGAGGTGGTGGAACAGGTCGAGACCCGATTGGAGAGCGAACAGGTCCGCCGGTGCCTGAACGGGCTCACCGAACTCCAACGCGAGTCCGTCACCCTGGCTTACTACCGTGGTCTGACCTACCGCGAGGTGGCGCAGACGCTTCGCACGCCTCTTCCGACCGTCAAGACACGCATGCGCGACGGACTGGTCCGGCTGCGCGACTGCATGGGGGTGACCGTATGAAACCGCACCACGAGAGCCCGCCCGACCCGCACGCCCTCACCGCCGCCCATGCACTCGACGCCCTGGACGCCGACGAGCGGGAAGCCTTCACGGCGCACCTGGCGCACTGTGCGGCGTGCCGGCGGGAGACCGCGGAGTTCGCGGCGACCGCCGCCCGGCTCGCCTCGGTCACGGCGCAGGCCCCGCCCGCCCCGATGAAGCAGCAGGTGCTGCGTGCGGTGGACGGGGTGCGGCAACTGCCCCCGCAGGTCTCCGGAACCGTCCCGGCGCTGCTGCGCACCCGGGCCGGCCGCCGGCTCCCGCGGCTGGTGGTCGCCGCCTCGCTGGCCGTCGCCGCCGCGCTCGCCGGCCTCGCCGTCCAACAGCACCGAGAGGGGGAGCGGGCCGCTCAACGCGCCCAGCAGGCCCGCCAGCAGCTCCAGGACATCGGCGCGGTGCTCGCCGCTCCCGACACCCGCACGGTCCGGGGACGGGCCAGCAACGGCGCGCACGCCCTCGTCGCCGTGTCGCCCCGACAGGACAGGGCCGTCTTCACCGCCGCCGGTCTGCCTGCGGCGGGGAACGGCAGGACCTATCAACTCTGGCTGAACCGTGACGGCGCGATGCGACCGGCCGGGTTCATCGACCGCGACGGCACCGTCCTCGTCGAGGGCGCCACCGGTGACGCCCGTGCGCTCGGCCTCACCCTCGAACCCGCCGGCGGGTCGCCCCGGCCCACCACCCCGCCCCTACTGCTGTTGTCCCTGCCCGCCTGAGCCGTCCCGCTCGGCCCCCGGCCCTCCGCCCCCGGCACCCGACAGCGCCGGGGGCGGAGGGCCGAGCGGGACGGGCAACTCGACCGCCGCACAGGCGAGATCTCCTCAACGGCGCAGCAGAAATGGGACCTGACGTGGTGTTCCCTCTTGACCGGAAACCGTCAAGGAGTATGGTCTAGACCAAGCATGTGCGCGGGTGCGCCTCATGACCGTCGGCAGCTGGTCCCCCACCACCGGACTGCCGTCAGGCCCACCCGCACCGTCACCGTGCCACGCTCCGGCGTGACCTGAGCGGTGACGTGCGCCCCCCACGCAAAGGAGTTGCCATGCCGGGTACCCAGAGGACGGCCGCCGCCTGTGCGGACCTCATCCCTCTCCTGGTCACGGACACGCCGCCCCGAACGGTCGGCAGCCCCGGACGTCACGTCCTCCTCTCCACCACCGGCCGAACTCAGCGAGTCCGACCGGCGCGCTCGGGCGTGAACACGCGCTGACCGCCGCGGCCGTCGCCGCCACTGCCCGGGGCCGGAGCCGCCCCGGGTCGTACCCGTCACCACGACGTTCCCACCACACCCCCGCCCCCGCGTCCGCGCCGGCCTCCTGCCGCCGTGAGTCAACGGGTCCGGCGCGGGTTCCGTAGGAGCACCCGTGGTTCGGCGTCCGGCGGCGACCCCTCGCACCGTCCGTATCGGACGGGCGGCGACACCTTCCACACACTGATGGGCAGGAGAGTCCGCAATGACGGTAGGAAACACCAGCGAGAGCCGCGTCTCCGCTTCGGGACAGCGGGTGCTCACCCGACGCACCACGGGGGCCCACGTGCGTCCGCGGGCCCAGCGCCGCCCACTCAGCGGCGCCGCCGACAACATGGCCGTGCGGATCACGGTCCGCGGACCCTTACTGCTCCGGATCTCCGTGGGCGTGGTCTTCCTGTGGTTCGGCGTCCTCAAACTCTTCCCCAACATCAGCCCGGCGGAAGGGGTCGCCGTCAGAACCACCACCAAACTGACCTTCGGGCTCCTCCCCCAGGACTTCATCGTCCCCCTGCTCGCCCTGCTGGAGACGGCGATCGGGATCGGTCTCGTCACGGGGCTGCTGCTGCGCCTGACGCTCGTCGTGTTCTTCGGACACATGGCCGGGGTCTTCTCGGCGCTCTTCCTCCTGCACGACGAGATGTGGCGGGACGGCCTGCCGGTCCCGACGATGGAGGGTCAGTACATCCTCAAGAACGTCGTCCTGGTCGCCGCCTGTCTCATCGTCGCGGCCGACGAGTGGAACCGTCGCACCGCCTACCGGGTTCGGATGGCCCACGGACTCACCGACCGTTGAGGCGCGTCCGCGCGGCCCCGCATCCCGGGGCCGCGCGGACCGTCGTTCAGTACGCCCCGTCGAGCCTGGCCCGCTGGGCGGGGGTCAGTTCCAGGTCCACGGCGGCCAGGCTCTCGTCGAGCTGGGCGACGGAGGAGGCACCGACCAGCGGCACCACGGGTATCTCTCCGCCGATCAGCCAGGACAGCACCACCTGGTTGGCCGTCGCACCCGTCTGGGCGACCACCTCCGCCAGGGCCGCCAGCCGCACGGGCGTTCCCGCGTGGTCGAGGGCCGGGCCGAGCGGCTTGTCGTCGCGGACGTACGCGCCGCTGAGCAGCGGGGTGTAGGCGACCAGGGCGAGCGAGGGGTCGTCCCGCACGTAGCTCAGCAGATCGCCGTCCACGATGCCGTAGGCACCGTCCGACGAGAGGGCGTCGGGCTGGTCGGTGCGGCGGCGCAGATAGCTGTGGCTGTACTGGAGCACCTCGTACGCGGGCAAGCCCGCCGCCGCGGCGATGGCCCGGGACCGTTCGACCTTCCACGCCCAGTGGTTGCTGACGCCGAGGAGGCCCACGGTGCCCTCGGCGACGAGGGAGGCGAATCCCTCGACCGTTCTCGCGAGGGGTGTCGACGGGTCCTCGACGTGGGCGTACAGCAGCGGGAGGCGGTCCATGCCGAGCCGTTCGCGGCTCTGTTCCGCGGCGACCCTGATCGCCTCGGGCGAGAGTCCCTCACGGTTCTCTACGAACCCGGTGCCGGGTGCCAGGGGCCGGGCACCCATCTTCGTCGCGATGGTGATCTCGTCGCCGACGCCGCGGCTGGCGCGCCAGCGGCCGAGGACGCGCTCGCTCTCGCCGCCCTGGCCGTCGTTGAGCCAGTAGGCGTAGTTGTTGGACGTGTCGATGAACGTGCCGCCGGCCTCGACGTACCGGTCGAGGATCGCGAAGGACGTCTTCTCGTCGGTGCGCGTGCCGAACAGCATCGCTCCCAGACTCAGGACGCTCACCTGGCGACGGGTGGCGGGGTCGGTGCCGATCTGACGGTACTTCACAGGTCTCCCCAGGTTCCGGGCCCCGGCGGTGCACGGGGCGCTGAGGTAGACCCTCCCGGCTGGAGTGCGCTCCAAGTCAAGGACGGCCGGTGGCAGAACCTCAGATGCGCCAGGAGCGGATGCGGTCGGCGGCGTCGTAGGAGTCCGTGCTGCCGTGGTCCAGATCGCGGGCCAGGTCTATCAGCGCACCGTAGGGGGCGTCGATGCCCTCGCCCGCGGCGTGCATGTACGCCACGGCGATGCCCGCCCCGAACAGGGCGTTGCGGGCGGGGAGCGGACGCAGTCGGACGATGGTGTGCATCAGCACGGCGGCACGCCAGGCGTTGTCGACCGTGGCGCCGACCTGGGGGGTGTTGACGCGGTGGCGACCGACGGCGGCGACGAGGGCCGAGAAGTCGTGGACCGCGGGCTGCTTGGGCATGACCTCCGTCTGGCGCTCCAGGAGCCATCGGATGTCGATGGAGAGTTCCATGGTCAGGCTGCCCGTCCCGACGCGTCCGCTCGGGCGTCATCGGGGAACGCCTGGTCGAAGGCGTCCGCGTGGTCGCTGACGAAGGAGCGGAAGACCTCGGCGGCGCCTTCGAGTCGCGGATCGCGGACCGCCGCGTGGGCGGCCCGGGTGATGAGGGCGGTCACCGTGGTCCCCTCGGCCTCGGCCCGCTCTTGGAGCAGGGCGTGGAGTTCGTCGGGGACCCGGATCGTCACTGGCTTCGACATGACCCGACCGTACAGCACGGCGTACAGCACCCACAGGCCCCGCCGGCGGCGGATACGGGGGCGGTCACGGGCGCGGTCCGCCCACGGTCCGGAATCCGCGTCCGGCCGTGCTCACCGACCTCCACGGCCGCGGGGCCGACTGTTGCTGGAGGGCGCTGAGGCTGGGGTCCGGCTGGGGGATCTCCCCGAAGAGGTCGTCGTCGCGTTCCACGGGAAGGCTGAGGATGAGGGCCTGGACCCGGTTCGGCAGCGTGGGCCGGTCGCCCTGGCGGCAGCGGCTGAGCAGGTCGTGGCGGATGCTGTCGGGCAGCAGGTGGTGCGGCACCGATGCCGCGGTCTGCGGGGATCCGCTCCGTCTCCGCAGGCGCCACCGCCCGGTGCTCCTTCGGGGCGTGCCCGGTGCGCTCAGCTCCGCGCTCTGGGCGCGCCAGTACCGTGCGTCGCGGAAGTCGGCCCGTTGTTCGTGGAGGAGGAAGAGGCAGAACGCGGCGTTGGCGTTGCCGCTCCCGGCCGCGAACTGCCACCAGAACTGGGCGCCTTCGGGATGTCCGGCGAGGTGGAGCAGCGCGGCGAAGACGACCGCCCCCCCGGGGTCGATGCGGTCGTGGTCGAGGAGCCGCCCGAGGCTGGTGGCGGCGCCGGGTGCGTCGACGATCAGGGTCGCGGCCAGGTCGAGGTCACGGACGGCCTGTTCCGTCCGGGTGAGCGTGGTCCGCGGCCCTGCCTCGGGGATCGCGTCGGGGCCGAGCCGGTCCAGGGCGTCGTCGGTGTCGTAGGTGTCGTACTCGTGGGCCAGTACCTGTGCGTCGCGCAGGGCGGCGTCGATGTGGAGGGGGGTGGCGGGCACGGTCACTTGGTGTCCTCGTCCTCGTAGCGCATGTGGAGCGCTGTCGCGAGCCTACGGCGGGCGTAACGGATGTGGGACCGAACGGTTCCGGTGCGGATGCCGAGGAAGGCGGCGGTGTCCTCCTCCGTGCAGGCGAGGACGAAGCGCAGGACGATCACGTCCTGCTGGCGTTCGGGAAGCTCGGCTATGGCGCTGTAGAGGCCGATCTCCTCGCTCAGCACGGCGAACTCGTCGAGCATCTCCTGGAGGAGGAGGCGTCGGATGGCCTGCTCGAAGGCCGCGGTCCCGACGAGTTGGGGAGTGCGGTCCCGAGCGGCCAACCAGTCGTCGACCTCCTCCTTGAGGAGGGTCCAGGCGTAGCGGGGCACTGACTCCTGCCTGAGTGCGTGGTCCCACGTCTGGCGTAGGCGACCAAAGGCGTTCTGCACGACGGTCTCCGCGGCCCGGCCGCCGACCTGGATGTGGGCGTACCGCATCCAGAGCTTGCGGTGGTAGGCGTGGAACGCATGGAAGGTGACGGTTCGGGCCCGTTGGGTGGCGGCCCGGGTGGCGGGTGGGCGCGGGTAGGTCACGGGCGCGCTCCCCCGGGGGGTGCGGCGGGACAGCGGGGCCGAGGGCGTGCGGCGTGGTGCGCTCCGGCGTGTTCGGTGGTGACCGCGCCGGCCGCGCGGACCCGGGGTTCCCGGGGTCGCAGGGAGCGGGTGGTGTCCGTTGGCACAGGTGGTCCTTTGAGGGTGGTCCGGGGAACCGAACCGGTCGCCACAGGGCCGGTGTCGGTCGGGAACGTACTCCCACTTGCCAGCCAACCGGACGGACGGGCCGTCCGTGCAGTCCACCCTTCGAACTTCTTCGCATCCAGTGAAAGTATGATTAAACAAGAACAGTTGACGTCCCCTCAGGTCTGTTCGAGACCGTGGCCACCCGGGCCGGCGCGATGGCGCGAAGGGGTTGCCGGCAGCGGGCCGAGCGGGTGGACTGGCCTCGGGCCGGCCGCCGCACCGAGCGGCGTCCGGCCCGGATCCAAGACCGCAGGGGGTTCCTCCAGGCGGGCCCCGGAACGAGGAGAGAACGGAGACGGCGTGAGCGACGGCACGGTGGATCTGAAAATGGACCAGGCGCACTCGGCCCGGATGTACGACTACTACCTGGGTGGCATCACCAACTTCCCGGCGGACCGCGAGGCCGCCGCCAGGACGCTGACGGTGTTCCCCTCGGCCCCGATCGCCGCCCGCCTCAACCGGCGGTTCATGCACCGTTCCACGCGTCACGTGGCGACCACGCTGGGCCTGCGGCAGTTCCTGGACATCGGCACGGGCATCCCCACCTCGCCCAATCTGCACGAGGTGGCCCAGGAGGTCATTCCGTCCTCACGGGTGGTCTACACGGACAACGATCCGATCGTCCTCGCGCACGCCCGCGCCCTGCTGCTCAGCCGTCCCGAAGGGGCCACGGCCTACATGGAGGCCGACGCACGGGATCCGCAAGCGATCCTGGACCACCCGACGCTGGGCGCACACCTGGACCTCACGGAGCCCATAGCGCTGAGCCTGATCGCCCTCCTGCACTTCGTTCCCGACGAGGACGACGCCTACGCGGTCGTGGAGCACCTCAAGAAGGCCCTGCCCTCGGGCAGCACGCTGGCCATCAGCCACGCCACTCCGGACTTCGACCCTGAGGGCATCGCCCGGGTCACCCAGACCTACGCGGCGGCCGGAACCCGGGTCAAGGCCCGCACCCGCGACGAGATCAGCCAGTTCTTCGCCGGCTGGGACCTGCTCGACCCGGGCGTCGTGCCCACCCACCGGTGGCACCCGGACCCGAACGACACCCTGCTCACCCTCACCGACGCCGACGCCTCCTGCTACGGGGCCATCGCGCGCAAGCCCTGAGCGGCTCCCCGCCCGCGCGGGCCGGCGCGACCGGCCGCGCACCCGGGTGGTGACCGTCGACGGGACGGACCGCCCCGGGATGCGCCGGCGCGCAGAGGACGGCGTCGGTCGTCGCCGACCACGACGTCGACCCGCGCGGCGGCGCCCCGCGGACGGGAAAGCCCCGCGAACGCCCGGTGCGCGCCCGCCCCGCCGTCGGATGCGACGGCCCCTCACACTCCCCCGAATCCCCAGCGCCCCCAGCGCCCCGGCGGCCTGGCGGCCTGGCCATTTGTGCGTGCCCGCCGCCCCTCTGGCGCCCGAACACGCCCAGATACTCCTCTTTTCTTCGGTACGAGACCTCTCGACCGTCCTGCCGCGCGGCCCTATATTGAGGTGATTGGCTTAGCCACTTAGCCGTAGCGGGTCGGACGGTCGATCCGCTGCACGGCGCCCACCGATGCAGCCCGGAGCCCTCATATGAAACTCACCGAAGCCCTCGACCAGTGCCCGACCGACCTGTTCGTCGACGGCGACTGGCGCCCCGCCTCCGACGGGCGTCGGATCGACGTGCACGACCCCGCCACCACCGAGGTGATCGCCTCGGTGGCCTCCGGCGGCGAGGCCGACGGGCTGGCAGCGGTCGACGCCGCGGAACGCGCCCTGCCGGGCTGGGCCGCCACCCCGGCCCGGGAGCGCTCCACCGTCCTGCGCCGGGCCTACGAGTTGATGACCGAGCGCACGGACTACTTCGCGACGCTGATCAGCGCCGAGAACGGCAAGGCGCTGCCCGACGCGCGGGCCGAGGTCGCCTACGCCGCCGAGTTCTTCCGCTGGTACGCGGAGGAGGCCGTACGGCTCGCGGGAACGGTGCAGCACGCTCCCGCGGGTGGCTACCGCATCCTGGTGGACCGGGTGCCGATCGGGGTCGCCGTCCTGGTCACCCCCTGGAACTACCCCGCGGCCATGGCCACCCGCAAGATCGGGCCCGCGCTCGCCGCGGGGTGCTCGGTGGTGCTCAAGCCCGCCAGCGACACCCCGCTCACCGCGCTCGCGGTCGGCGCGCTGATGGCGGAGGCGGGCGCGCCGGCCGGGGTGGTCAACGTGGTGCCCGCCGACCGGTCCGGGGCGGTGGTCGGCGCGATGCTCGCCCACCCGGCCGTGCGCAAGCTCTCCTTCACCGGTTCGACGGAGGTCGGGCGGCGGCTGCTGCACAGCGCGGCGGACCGGGTGCTCAGCACCTCGATGGAGTTGGGCGGCAACGCGCCCTTCCTCGTGTTCTCGGACGCCGACCTGGACGCGGCCGTGCGCGGTGCGATGCTCGCGAAGATGCGCAACGGCGGGGAGGCGTGCACCGCCGCCAACCGCTTCTACGTCCACGAGTCCGTGGCCGAGGACTTCGCGTCCCGGCTCGCCGCCGCCATGGCCCGCCTGAGGGTCGGGCCGGGGCTGGAGGCGGACACCGAGGTGGGGCCGCTGGTCAACGCCGACACCCGTGACAAGGTGGCGGAGCTGGTCGCGGACGCCGTGACCCGCGGCGCCCGGGTCCGGACCGGGGGGCGCGCCCCGGAGCGGACCGGCTACTACTACGAGCCCACGGTGCTGGACGAGGTGGCGCCCGGCTCGGCGGTCCTGACGGAGGAGATCTTCGGGCCGGTCGCCCCGATCGTGCGGTTCCGTGACGAGGCGGAGGCCGTTCGACTGGCCAATGCGACCGAGTACGGGCTGGTCTCGTACGTCTACACCCGTGATCTGCGCCGTGGACTGGCCGTCTCGGGCGCATTGGAGTCCGGCATGGTGGGCCTCAACCGGGGCATCGTCTCGGACCCCGCAGCCCCGTTCGGGGGGATGAAGCAGAGCGGGCTCGGTCGCGAAGGGGGCCATGAGGGCATCCTGGAGTACACGGAGGCGAAGTACATCGCCACCGACTGGTGATCCGACAGCCACGGCCGGGGGCCCGTCGCACCTGTGGGTGCGACG
>NZ_JBHWIQ010000027.1:0-123603 GCF_042732055.1 Streptomyces sp. NPDC059816 | reverse complement strand
ACATGACGGTGATCTTCACGCAAGCGTCAACCATGGAGATCACCACCAGCACATCACAGGATGCGACTGATCAGTTACCCAACACTTTCTGAGACCGTCCCGCACCCCGGCCGGCCCCGGGAACGGTGCACCCTCTTGCGGGGGCGGGTTGCGGCGCAGCGCTCGCGCCCCGCCCCGGCCCGCCCCCGGACGTTGCGGCCTAGCCGTCGCTGTTGGCCGCCTTGACCAGCGCGTCCTTCGTCACGGCACCGACGTACACCGTGCCGTCGTCCGTCACCAGGGCGTTGATCAGACGCGTGGAGTACACCGTCCCCGAACCGAAGGAACCGGAGACCTTGTCCCCGAGGGAGTCGAGGAACTGCTGGGCCGCGCCCGCCCCTTCGTCTCCCCGGCCGGACTCGCCGGACGCGGCGGACCCGCCGGGCTCACCGATCCGGGCGATGGTGCTCCAGCCCTCACCGAGGGTCTTCGACCCCGCGCCGCTCTGGGCACTGCCGAGGCCGGGCAGCCCGAAGCCGTCGAACCGGCCCAGGTCCTTTGAGCCCTTGTCGTTCTTGGCGTCCGCCAGGTCGTCCGCCTCGGTGACCTCGGCCCCCTTCGGCGGGGTGAAGTCGAACGTCGAGGCCGCGGGCTTGGCGAAGTCGACCTTGGTGAAGCTGACGTCGACGATCGCGCTGCCCCCGGATGCGGGCACCAGCGTGAACTTCAGCGGGACGCCGGTCTTCGCGTCCACCGCGATCTGCACCGAACCGACCGTGGAACCGGCCTGCTTCGGCTTGAGGACGAGCTTGTAGGCGTCCCGCCCGGCGACCCGGGAGCTGCCGTCCACCGTGACCGACGTGGTGTCGCCGGCCGCCTTGAGCACCTCGTCGGCGAACTCCTTCGGCGTGGCGGGCACGTCCGCACCACGCTTCGGGGCGTCCTCGCCGGGGGCGCCCGCGGTGACGTCCTTCGCGTGGAAGACCTGGTTGGAGCCGCTGTCGTAGGCCCAGACGTCACCCTCGTTCTGGATGAGGCTGTACTCGGAGCCCTTGCCCAGGATCGACAGCTTGGTCCGCTCGGGGCCGTCGGCCGCGACGCGCAGCGTGTGCGTGCCCGAGGCGAGTTCCATCAGCTTGGACTGCGGGTCCGCCGAACCGCTGCCGCCTTCCCCGGCCTCCGGCACGAAGGAGCTCAGCGCGTCACCGAAGTCGGGCAGTCCCAGATCGGTGCTGATCTTCACCGTGCCGGACAGCTGCTCGGTGTCCGAGGCGGCGATCTTCTCGATGAGCTGCTGGGCGCTGATCTTCGGCAGGTCCGGATCGCCCGAGTCGGCGAGCGCGGGGACCAGGCCTATGGTCGCCGCCGCCACTCCCACGACCGTCACCGGGACGGCGTACCGGGCCGCCCGGCGGCGTCCCGCGCGGGGGCGTGCCGGGCGTGCGCCCGGCTCGTTGTCCGCGCCGGAAGTCTTGTTGGATTCGTACGGTGCCATGTGTGCCCTACCTCCGTGGTCGGCGGCGACCTTCCGTATCCCTCTTGGGTCCACCCCGCGCCGCCATTCTCACTCGAACTGCTCAGGAGTGGTCTTCCTCCATGACACCAAACCGGAGGCGGTGGGGCGTCAGACCTCGGAGCCAACTTCACGTACTGCCCGGGTATGACATGAGTGCGGGAACGCTTACCCCTCCCGTAGGGGATGGTCCGGATCGGGGGCCGGATCGAGGAGGGCCGGGCCGCAGGGACAGCGCCGGGAGACTCAACCGGCGCGGTGCACCACGGCGTCACACAGTTCGACCAGCGCGGCCTTGGCATCGCACTCGGGTAGCGGGTCCAGGGCGGCGCGCGCGTCCTCGGCGTAGCGCACGGTGTCCTTGCGGGCCTGCTCCAGCGCGGGATGCGCCCGCAACCGGGTCAGGGCCTCCCGGTGCCGGGCGTCATCGCTCAGGTCGGAGGCGAGGAGTTCGCACAGGGCGAGGTCGTCCGGGTCGCCGAGTCGTTCCGCGCGCTCCCGGAGCCGCAGCACGGGCAGGGTGGGGATGCCCTCGCGCAGGTCGGTCCCCGGCGTCTTGCCCGACTCGTGCGAGTCGGAGGCGATGTCCAGGACGTCGTCCGCGAGCTGGAAGGCGATGCCGAGCCGTTCGCCGTACTGCGTCAGCACGGTCACGACCGTCTCGTCGGCCCCGGACATCATCGCGCCGAAGCGGCCGGCCACGGCGATCAGGGAGCCGGTCTTGCCGCCGATCACGTCGAGGTAGTGCGCCACCGGGTCGCGCCCGTCCTGGGGGCCCGCGGTCTCCAGGATCTGCCCGGTGACCAGTCGCTCGAACGCCTCGGCCTGGATGCGGACGGCCTCCGGCCCCAGGTCGGCCAGGATGTGCGAGGCGCGCGCGAACAGGAAGTCGCCGGTCAGGACGGCCACCGAGTTGTCCCAGCGGTTGTTCGCGCTGGGCACCCCGCGCCGGACGTCTGCCTCGTCCATCACGTCGTCGTGGTACAGCGTCGCCAGGTGCGTCAGCTCGACGACGACGGCCGCGGGCACCACCCCGGGCGAGTCGGGATCGCCGAACTGGGCCGCCAGCAGTGCCAACAGGGGACGGAACCGCTTGCCCCCGGCACGGACCAGGTGCTGGGCCGCCCCCGTGATGAAGGGCACCTCGCTCTTGGTGGCGTCGAGCAGCCCCTCCTCGACAGCAGCCAATCCGGCCTGGACATCGGCTTCGAGAGCCTGGTCCCGCACGCTCAGCCCGAAAGGCCCGACGACGGTCACGAGGGGGTCTCCTGTCTGCTGACGATCACTAGGTCGTACACATGGCTGGTCGATGTGTCGCTGCCCTCACTCAAGTCAGCGTATCCGGTCCCCTTTCGATCACTGTGAGCCCCCGCCCGCCCATGGCGGTCGGCACGCGATCGACGTTGCCGCGTTTTTGATCAGCTCATCTGATTTCACCCGAGATAGAGGAGAAACCACCGAAAGGCAGGAAAAGCCAGCTCCGGGACAAGGTTCCCATCCCCGCGCAACGTCTCGACCACCACCCCCGCCCAGGAACAGCCCACCGGAAAATGCACGCACCCCATCAGGGACCGGAAGGTGGACGCACCCCATCAGGGGCGCGGGGAACTGCGCGAACCCTCAGCGCACCGGACAGGAACCGCGCACGCGCAGCGGGACGTACCCGATCAGGGCAGCGCTCCCGCCCAGGGACAACGCACCGGAAGGTGGACGCACTCGATCAAGGGGCGCGGGGAACTGCGCGAACCCGAAGCGCACCCCACAGGAACCACGCACGCGCAGCGGAACCGCACTCGCAGCGGGACGTACGCGCAGCGGAACGCACCCGCCCAGGGACAAGCGCCCCGGCCCACCGACCCCGCTCAGGGCCGGGCGCGCCCCGCCCGGGCCCGCGGACGGGCCTGACTCACGATCCCCGCCCGGAGCCCCGGCGCCGCCCCGTAGAGCCGCTCCAGCACCACCGCGACCCCGTCGTCCTCATTGGACACGGTGATCTCGTCGGCGACGGCCTTGAGGTCCTCGTGCGCATTGGCCATGGCGACCCCGTGGGCCGACCACAGGAACATGGGAATGTCGTTGGGCATGTCGCCGAAGGCGAGGGTCGCCGCCGGACCGACGCCGAGCAGCGCGGCGGCCCGCGCCAGAGCGGTGGCCTTGGTGATGCCGAACGGCTGGAGCTCCACCGCGCCGGGGCCCGCCATCGTGATGGTGACGAGGTCGCCGACGACCGCGCGGGCCGCGGCGGCCAGCGCGTCCTCGGGGAGTCCGGGGCGGTGGATCAGCACCTTGGTCAGCGGTCGGGACCACAGCTCGTCGCGGTGCCGGGCGCGCTCCCCCGACAGGGTCGGGTGGGTGACCGTGAAGCCGGGCTCCATGAGCATCAGCCCGTCCGTGCCGTCCTGATTGACCGCCGCGTACACGGAGCCGACCTCCGCTTCGATCTTGCCGAGTGCGACCTCGGCGATCTCCCGGTCGAGCGTGACCGACCAGACGATCCGCCCGGTGCCGGCGTCGTAGAGCTGGGCGCCCTGACCGCACACCGCGAGCCCCTGGTGACCCAGTCCGCGCAGGACCGGCACGACCTGCGGAACGGGCCGGCCGGTGGCCACGATGTGCGTCGCGCCCGCCGCGACGGCAAGGGACAGGGCGGCGCGGGTGCGCGGCGAGAGGGAGTCGTCGTCGCGCAGCAGGGTGCCGTCGAGATCGGTGGCGATGAGGGCGAGTGCAAGTGCGGGCATGATCCCGAGAATACGGACGCCGCACGCCCAACGGGCCGACAGCGGCCAGGAGATGACCGAGAGGGGGTCGGTGCGGTAATGGAGTCTGACGGTATTTCAGGCTCCGTCCGGCCCCGGCGCGGCCCGCTCCCGAACACCCCTGCGTACGAAGCTCTCCATGCGCCCGTCTGTGCGAGGACGGTCTTGGGTCACCGGCTGCGGCTCCGCACCGGCGAACGGCAGCTCGGCGGCGATCCGCGCCGCCCGCTCAAGACTCTCGCAGCCCGGCGGGCAGGAGCTGGCGATGCGCTCCTCGGCCTCCGGATACGGCCCGTCGGCGGCGGCCGGGGCGCCGACCTGTCGACGCACGCGCCAGGCCAGAACAACGCCGGCCGTAGGCGCCCGGAAGCTCGCCGCTCTCGCGGCACTTCTTGCCGGACGCCTACGGCCGGCGTGTCCCACCGCCTTCACGGCTTACCGCCCCGAGTCGGACACGAAGCCGCCTCAGGAGGGGCGCGTCGCCTTGCCGTCGAGCCAGAGGGTGTCGGAGTCGTCGCGGTGCGAGCCGGTCGTACCGACGTGCTTCGCGTCGATGCGAGGGCCGTTCTTGATCACGTGAACCAGGGCCATGCCGTGACCGCGCCCCAGGCCGTAGTCCTCCTTGAGCCACACGAGGATCGCTCCCGCCTTGGTGGACGGGTCGTCGAAGCCACGCTCCTGCGCCAGTGCGATGAAGGCGCGGGGGGTCAGTCCGGTCTTGGTCTCGATGGTGTCCAGGTAAGCCTGAAACGACATGTGATCCTCTCCGATGGTCGAAGGTGAAGGGCAGGCAGGTCAGGCGGGCTGGTAGGTCAGGTCCAGCACACCGGTGGAGAAGGTCTTCGAGGCGGTGAGGCGCAGGGGGACCCGGCCCGCGCCGTCGGGGAACAGGCGCATGCCGGCGCCGAGCACGATCGGGTGCACCATGAGCCGCAGTTCGTCCAGGAGACCCGCCTCCAGGAGGGTTCGGGTCAGGCTGATGCTGCCGGAGAGGTTGATGTTCCCACCGGGCTGCTGCTTGAGGTCCTTGAGGAAGGCGATGACGTCGCCGTCGATGACGGTGGTGTTGTTCCAGTCCGCCTCGTTCAGGGTGGTCGAGGCGACCAGCTTGCGGATGCCGTTCAGCGCGTCCGCCATCGGGCCGGTGCGCTTCGGCCAGGCCGCGGCGAACGTCTCGTAGGTCAGACGCCCCATCAGCAGGGTGTCCGCTTCGGCCTGAAGCTGGGCGAGAGCCGCGCCCATCTCCTCGTCCAGGTAAGGAAAGTGCCACTGCTCCGGCGCTTCCACCACTCCGTCCAGCGACACGAACAGCCCCGCTGCGATCTTGCGCCCCGTGGTCGTCATGACCCGTTCCCTCCGTTGGCGATGGCATCCGGGTCGACCCCGGCTCCAGTACTGGACCGTACAGTACTCACGCGAGTACTGAACAGTCCAGTACTATTCCGAGGATGCCAAGGAGGCGGACATGCAAGGACCCGAGGACGGTCGCTCGGCCCGCAAGCGCAAGGCGATCATGGAGGCGGCCACCGAGTTGTTCCTGCGCAAGGGCTACCCAGGCGCCAGCATGGACGAGATCGCCGCCACGGCCGCAGTGTCCAAACAGACCGTGTACAAGCAGTTCACGGACAAGGAGACGCTGTTCTCCGCCATCATCACCAACGCCAGCAGCAAGGTCGGCCCGTTCGTCGAGGTCGTCAACGCCCTGCGCGACACCGACGACCTCGACGGGGACCTGACCGAGCTCGCCCGGCGCTACATCACCACCGTCGTCGAGCCCCGGGGGCTGCAACTGCGCAGGCTGCTCGTCGCGGAGGCCGACCACTTCCCCGAGGTGGCGGCCGACTACTACCGGCGCGCGCCCGAGCGGACCATCGCCGCTCTGGCGGCCTGCTTCGAGCACCTCGCGGCACGCGGGCTGCTGCGGTTGAACGATCCGCTGCTCGCCGCACGTCACTTCGCCTGGCTCATCCTGGCCATCCCCATGGACCGCGCCATGTTCTTCAGCCGCGACGACATCCAGAACCGGGCCGAACTCGAACGGCTGGCCGATGAAGGGGTCCGCGTGTTCCTCGCCGCCTATGCGGATCGAGAGGCCGCACAGGCGGATCGGTAGACGGCCGGGCCCTGCGGGTCGGTAGACGGCCGGGCCCTGCGGGTCGCTGGGCCGGGCCCTGCCCGTCGCGCGGGGTGGTGTGGGTCGGGCGCTGGTCGGGCGCACAGCCTCGGGCACGGCGAGCCCTTCCGTCCCTGCCCCCGCACCACCACGGGGACGTAACGTGTGCCCCAACCACACGGAAAGTGAGGCAGTAGCGATGCCCGACCCCCACGAGCACACCCCGCTCGACCGTCCCCAGGGCGACCCCCTCGACCTCGCCGCGGGTGACCCCTTCGGTCCGCACAACCTTCCGTACGGTGTCTTCTCCCTGCCCGCCCCGGACACCTCCCCCACCGCCCCGGGAGCTGCCGGCACCCCGGACGCACGCCGGGTCGGCGTGCGCCTCGGGAGCCACGTCCTCGACGCCGGGGCGGTCGCCGCGGCGCTCGGTTCGCCCTACGTGTCGCTGCTCGCGCGGCCCACCCTCAACCCGCTGCTCGCGGCCGGTCGCACCGCCTGGAGCGACGTGCGGCGCGCGCTGACCGCGTGGGTGACCGTGCCGGCGCACCGGGAGACCGTACGACCGCTGCTGTACCCGCTGTCCGAGGTGACGTTGCACCTGCCGTTCGAGGTGGCGGACTATGTCGACTTCTACGCGTCCGAGAACCACGCGCGCAACGTCGGACAGATCTTCCGCCCCGACGCCGAGGACTCCCTGACGCCCAACTGGAAGCACCTCCCGATCGGTTACCACGGCAGGTCGGGCACCGTGGTCGTGTCCGGGACCGACGTGGTCCGGCCGCAGGGGCAGCGCAAGGGTCCCGACGATCCGGCGCCGGTGTTCGGGCCCTCGGTGAAGCTCGACATCGAGGCCGAGGTCGGATTCGTGGTCGGCGTCCCCTCCGCACAGGGTTCCCCGGTCGCCCTCGGGGACTTCCGCGAGCACGTCTTCGGGCTGTGCCTGCTCAACGACTGGTCGGCGCGGGACCTCCAGGCATGGGAGTACGTGCCGCTCGGCCCGTTCCTGGGCAAGTCCTTCGCCACCTCGGTCGCCGCCTGGATCACCCCCCTCGACGCCCTCGACGACGCCCGGACCGCCCCGCCGCCGCGCACCCACGCACTGCTGCCGTACCTGGACGACTCCCCCGAGGCGTCCGGCGAGCCGGGCGGTCAGGAGCCCGGCGGCTACGACCTGCGCATCAGCGTCGCGATCAACGGCCGGACCGTCGCCGAACCGCCCTTCGCCACGATGTACTGGACGGCCGCGCAGCAGCTCGCCCACATGACGGTGAACGGCGCCTCGCTGCGCACCGGCGACCTCTACGGTTCCGGGACCGTCAGCGGCCCCCGGCCGGACCAGCGCGGCTCCCTGCTGGAGCTCACCTGGAACGGGCGGGACGCACTGGACCTCCCCGACGGCCCGCGCACCTTCCTACGGGACAAGGACGAGGTGACCCTCACCGCCTGGGCCCCGGGTCCGGACGGCGTCCGGGTCGGCCTCGGCGAGGTGCACGGACGGGTCGTCGCGAGCGGCTGAACGGCTGCCACCGGCTCGGCCGCGCGGCGGACGGGAGCAGCGCGCCCCGCCGGGCGGCCGACCGGGCGATCAGCCGCCCGGACGATCACCCGGGCGGTCACCAGCCGAGGTCGTCCGGCTCCTCCGGCTCGGCGCTCCAGTCGAACGCGTCGTCCGCGGCCGAGGCGACGGCTTCCCGGCCGGGGGCCCGCGTGGCGGTCCGCGCGCCCGACGGCGCACCACCGGTGTCCGGAGCCGGCGAGGCGGAGGCAGCCGGGGCCGACGAAGCCCCGCCGTCCGACGCACCCGAGCCGGTGGACGCATCCGAGCCGGTGGACCCGCCCGCGCCCGTCGCCGCCAGGACACCGAGCACGCCCTCGCCGTAGGTCGCGAGCTTCTTCTCGCCCACGCCGCCCACCGAGCCGAGCTCCGCGACGGTCGCGGGGGCGAGCGCCACGATCTCCCGCAGGGTGGCGTCGTGGAAGATGACGTACGCCGGCACGCCCTGCTCCCGCGCCTGCTCGGCCCGCCAGGCGCGCAGTGCCTCGAAGACCGGCAGCAGCTCGGGGGCCAGGTCGACGGGGGCCTTCGCCTTGCGTTCGCCCGCCGGCGCCCGGGCCGGACGGGAGGTGGGCCGCTCGGGCTCCTTGCGCAGGGGCACCTTGCGCTCCCCGCGCAGCACCGGCCCGCTCCCCTCGGTGAGCACCAGGGTGCTGTACTCGCCCTCGACCCCGATGAGTTCCATGGCCAGCAGCTGCCGCATGACCCCGCGCCACTCGGCCTCGCTCAGGTCCTCGCCGATGCCGAACACCGAGAGCTGGTCGTGGTCGAACTGGATGACCTTGGCCGTCCGGCGCCCCCGCAGGATGTCGACCAGGTGGACGGCCCCGAACTTCTGCCGCCGCTCGCGGTCCAGCCGGACGATGGTCGACAGCACCTTCTGCGCGGCCACCGTGCCGTCCCAGGTCTCGGCCGGGGTCTGGCAGGTGTCGCAGTTGCCGCAGCTCTCCTGCTCGGGTTCCTGGCCGAAGTACCGCAGCAGTCGCGCCCGGCGGCACTCCACGGTCTCGCACAGCGCCAGCATCGCGTCCAGGTGGGCCCCGGCCCGGCGCCGGAACGCCTCGTCGCCGTCGCCCGACTGGATCATCCGGCGCTGCTGGACCACGTCGTTGAGCCCGTACGCCATCCAGGCCGTGGACGGCAGCCCGTCCCGGCCCGCGCGTCCCGTCTCCTGGTAGTAGCCCTCGACGGACTTCGGCAGGTCGAGGTGGGCGACGAACCGGACGTCGGGCTTGTCAATGCCCATGCCGAAGGCGATCGTCGCCACGACGACCAGACCGTCCTCGCGCAGGAAGCGGGACTGGTGATCGGCGCGGGTGCGGGCGTCGAGACCCGCGTGGTACGGGACGGCGGCGATGCCGTTGCGCACCAGGAACTCCGCCGTCTTCTCCACCGACGCGCGTGACAGGCAGTACACGATGCCCGCGTCGCCCGCGTGCTCCCGCTGGAGGAAGGACAGCAACTGCTTGCGCTGCTCGGCCTTCGGCACGATCCGGTACTGGATGTTGGGCCGGTCGAAACTCGCCTCGAAGTGCCTGGCCCGGGGCATGCCGAGCCGTGCGGTGATCTCCTGGTGCGTGGCGGCGGTCGCCGTGGCCGTGAGGGCGACCCGGGGGACGTCGGGCCAGCGCTCGCCGAGCACGGAGAGCGCCAGGTAGTCGGGCCGGAAGTCGTGGCCCCACTGGGCGACGCAGTGCGCCTCGTCGATCGCGAAGACCGAGACCTCGCCGCGGGACAGCAGATCGAGGCTGGACTCCAGCCGCAGCCGCTCGGGAGCGAGGTACAGCAGGTCCAGCTCGCCCGCGACGAACTGGGCCTCGACCGTCCGCCGCTCGTCGAAGTCCTGCGTGGAGTTGATGAAGCCGGCGCTGACACCGAGGGCGCGCAGCGCGTCCACCTGGTCCTGCATCAGCGCGATCAGGGGCGACACCACCACGCCCGTACCCCGTCTGACCAGGGCCGGGATCTGGTAGCAGAGCGACTTGCCGCCGCCGGTGGGCATGAGGACCACGGCGTCGCCACCGGCGACCACGTGTTCGATGACCTCTTCCTGGTCCCCGCGGAACGCCTCGTACCCGAACACCCGCCGCAGCGTGTCCAGCGCAGCACTGCGCTCACGCTCCGCCACGGCCGTCGCTTCCGCCCCCGCCATCTCCGTCACCCCGGTCACCTGATCCCCGTCCACCTCGTCCACCTCGACCACGCACCCCACGATAGGCGCACCCGCCGACAGCATGACGAGTTATCCACAACCCGGCCGAAGCGCGCGATCCCCGACTACCCGTTCACCCGTTCACGGGTCACCGGCCGATCACCGGCCGATCACCGGCCAGCAATAATTGACCGATCGTTCCCGATACCCCTAGGGTCACGCCGTGGCCAGGACCAAGGAATTCGATCCGGACGCCGCCCTCCAGTCAGCCCTTGAGCTGTTCTGGCAGCGCGGCTACGAGGCGACCTCGATGACGGACCTCGTCGAGCACCTGGGCATCGGCCGCGCCAGCATCTACGCGACCTTCGGCAACAAGCACGAGCTGTACCTGAAGGCGATGGACCGGTACGTCGAGCTGCGTGACCCGCCATTCCTCGCCGAGCTGTCGCAGCCGGGCCCCGTCCTCCCGGCGGTACGGGCGGTGGTGCGGCGCTTCGCCGCGGAGGCCGCCGCCCCCGAGACCCGACGGAACGGCTGTTTCATCACCAACACCGCGGCCGAGCTGGCACCGCACGACGCCGCGGCGGCCCACCGGGTCGAGATCAGCTGGGAACACGTCGAGACCCCGTTGCACTCCGCGCTGGTACGGGCCCAGGCCCAGGGCGAGCTGCCCGCGGACCGTGATCCGCGGGCACTGGCCCGGCTGCTCTTCGTGATGCTCCAGGGCGTGCGGATCGTCGGCAAGGCGTCGGACAATCCGGCCCGGGTGCGGGACGCGGCCGAGCAGGCACTGACCCTGCTGGACTGAAGCACGCCGACCACGCCACCCCCGCCGCCCCACCTCACCCCATTCCGCCCCGCCCCACCTCACGTCACCTCGGCCACCTCACACCCACCTCAGTCACGGAGACCCCACACCCTGCCCGAATAATGGACCGATCGGTCAAAATTAGGGGGAGGACATGACCGTCACGGGCACCGCCCACCACGCCACCCACCAGAAGCAGCAGCGATACGCCTTCGTCCTACTCGGCAGCGTCCAGGCCACCCTGATCTTCACCTTCACCTCGATCTCCGTACCGTTACCCCTCATCGAGCGCGAACTCGGCCTGCAACACGCCGACTTGATCCTGCTCAACGCCGCCTACGGACTGACCTTCGCCGGGCTGCTGCTCTGGGGCGGACGCCTCGCCGACCGCTACGGCGGGCGGCCGACCCTCACGGCGGGCCTGGCCCTCTTCGGTGCCGCATCGGCCGCCGCCCTGCTCGCCCCCGGCCTGGGAACCCTGCTCGTCGCGCGCTTCGTGCAGGGCGCGGGAGCGGCTCTGATCGCCCCCGCCGCCATGGCCGTGCTGCGCACCGTCTTCCCCTCCGCCGCCGCGTACGGCAGGGCGATGGCCGTCTGGGGCGGGCTCTCGGTGCTCGGCGCGACCGCGGGCAACCTGCTCTCCGGCGTCGTCGCCACCCTGCTGTCCTGGCGCGGGACCTTCGCCGTACCGCTCGTGGTGGCGGTGGCGGCCCTCGTTCTCGCCCCCCGATTGCCGCTCGACACCACCCCGAGCCGGGGCCGGGCGCTCGACCTGACGGGCGCCCTGCTCGCCACCGCGGGGATCACCTCCACCAGTTACGGGCTCGTCGTCACCCACACCCTGCCCTGGTCGTCCGGCAGCGTGCTCGTGCCGCTGCTCGGCGGGACCGCGCTCCTGGTCGCCTTCTGGTGCGTCGAGCGCCGCGCCCGCGACCCGCTGCTGCCGCCCAGCTTCCTGCTCGACCGGCGTCGGGCCGCCGCGCTCGCGGCCATCGCCCTGAGCGCCTGCGGAACCTCACTGACCTTCCTGGTCCTCTCGCTCCACCTCCAGCAGGAGCGCGCCTGGTCACCGCTGCGCACCTCGGCCGCGTTCGTCCCGTTCGCCGTCGCACTGATCGCCGCGGGTCGCGCGGCCGGACCGCTCATCGACCGGTACGGGGCCCGGACCGTCACCGCCGCCGGGCTGGGCACCGGCGCGGTCGGCCTCGCCCTCCTCGCGCTCACCGGGACCGACGCCCACGTCCCCTACGGGTACGGGCTGCTGCCGGGCCTCGTCCTGTTGTCAGCCGGTGCGGGGGCCTCCTTCGCGGGGGCCGCGGTGCTCGCCACCGAAGGCGTGTCGGAGCAGCAGAGCGGGCTCGCGGGCGGCGTGCTGAACACCGCGATGGAGTTCGGCCCGACCGTCCTGTTCGCGCTCCTGCTCGCGCTCGGCGACGACGCCGCGTCCTTGGCCGCGACGGGCACCGCGCTCGCCGCCGTCGCCCTCCTGAACCACCGCACCCGACTGTCCACCACGTCCAAGGAGTCACCGCAATGAACCGTTTCCCCGGCAAGACCGTCCTCGTCACCGGCGCGGGGTCCGGCATCGGGCGCGCCGTCGCGCTCGCCTTCGCCGCGGAGGGCGCGTCCGTGGTCGTTGCGGGGCGCACCGCGGCGCCCCTGGACGAGACGGTCGCCCTGATCGAGGCGGCCGGCGGCACGGCCGCCGCCGTCACCGTCGACGTCACCGACTCCGACCGGCTCCGCAACCTCGTGCGGGAGAGCGTCGACCGCTTCGGCTCCCTGGACGTCGCGGTCAACAACGCGGGGATACTCCGCGGCACCGTGCCCGTCGCGGAGGTGAGCGAGGAGGACTGGGACGCGGTGCTGCGGACCAATGTCACCGGTGTCTGGCTGGCCATGAAGCACGAGATCGCGCACATGCGGGAGAACGGCGGCGGCACCATCGTCAACGTCTCCTCCAACCTGGGCGCCCACCAGCGCATCCCGAACGCCGCCGCGTACCTGACCTCGAAGGCGGCGGTCTCCGCGCTGACCCGGGCCGCCGCGCTGGACCACATCCACCAGGGCGTCCGCATCGTCGCGGTGAGCCCCGGGGCCGTGGACGCCCCGATGTCGTTGCGGCCCGGCGAGACGGCGGCGGACCGTGCCGAGCGGATGAAGACGGAGAACCCGCTGGGCCGGGTCGCGCAGGCGGCGGAGGTGGCGGAGGCGGTGCTGTACCTCGCCTCGCCCGCGGCGGGTTCGGTGGTCGGCGCCGACCTGGTCATCGACAGCGGCTCCTCGGCCTGACCGTTCCCGGCGCCGTACCGGGCGGGAACACGTCGACGGCCCGCCGGGGGGCGGGCCGTCGAGGTGTCGAGCCGGTGCGCGCCGGGTGGATCAGCGCACGAACACCCCTGCCTGACCTGCGAGGTCGAGGAAGTACTGGGGGGCGACGCCCAGTACCAGGGTCACCGCGACGCCCACGGCGATCGCCGTGGAGGTCAGCACGGAGGGCACCGCCACGGTCGGCCCCTCGGGGTTCGGCTCGCTGAAGAACATCAGCACGATCACCCGGATGTAGAAGAACGCGGCGATCGCGGAGGACAGCACACCGACCACGACCAGCGCCCCGGCGCCCCCTTCGGCCGCCGCCTTGAAGACGGCGAACTTGCCCGAGAAGCCGGAGGTCAGCGGAATGCCGGCGAAGGCCAGCAGGAACACCGCGAACACCGCCGCGACCAGGGGCGAGCGCCGGCCGAGCCCCGCCCATTTGGACAGGTGCGTGGCCTCGCCGCCGGCGTCGCGCACCAGGGTGACCACGGCGAAGGCGCCGACGGTCACGAAGGAGTACGCGCCCAGGTAGAAGAGCACCGAGGAGACGCCCTCCGGGGAGGCCGCGATGACACCCGCGAGGATGAATCCCGCGTGCGCGATGGACGAGTAGGCGAGCAGTCGCTTGATGTCCGTCTGGGTGATCGCGACGATCGCACCGCCCAGCATGGTGAGGATGGCGATGCCCCACATCACCGGTCGCCAGTCCCAGCGCAGCCCGGGCAGCACCACGTACAGCACGCGCAGCAGCGCGCCGAAGGCGGCGACCTTGGTGGCCGCGGCCATGAACCCGGTGACGGGGGTCGGCGCGCCCTGGTAGACGTCCGGGGTCCACATGTGGAACGGCACCGCGCCGACCTTGAACAGCAGGCCCATGATCAGCATGGCCGCGCCGACGAGCAGCAGGGCGTCGTTGCCCATGGTCTCGGCGAGCGCCGGGGTGACCTCGGCGACGGTGCCGTCGACGACCTGGGCGATGGTGGCGTACGACACGGAGCCTGCGTACCCGTACAGCAGGGCGATGCCGAAGAGGGTGAAGGCGGAGGCGAAGGCGCCGAGCAGGAAGTACTTGACGGCCGCTTCCTGGGAGATGAGCCGCTTGCGGCGGGCCAGCGCGCACAGCAGGTACAGCGGCAGCGAGAAGACCTCCAGGGCGATGAACAGCGTCAGGAGGTCGTTCGCGGCGGGGAAGACGAGCATCCCGCCGATCGCGAACAGGGCGAGCGGGAACACCTCGGTGGTGGTGAACCCGGCGCGGACCGCGGCCTTCTCGCTGTCGCTGCCGGGGACGGCGGCCCCCTGGGCGGCGAAGGAGTCGACGCGGTTGCCGTGGGTGGCCGGGTCCAGGCGCCGTTCGGCGAAGGTGAAGACCGCGACGATCCCGGTCAGCAGGATGACGCCCTGGAGGAACAGGGCGGGGCCGTCGACCGCGATGGCGCCCATGGCGGCGATGCCCGCCTTGGTGGTGGCGTACCCGCTCGCGGCGAGGGCCACCACTGCGGCGAAGGCGGCGGCCAGGGCGCCCACCGACAGCAGGAGTTGGGCGTGGTAGCGCGCTTTGCGCGGGACCGCGGCTTCCACGAGGATGCCGAGGACCGCCGCGACGATCACGATCAGGACGGGCGAGAGCTGCCCGTACTCGATCTTGGGTGCGTCGATCTTGTTGAGGGGATCGGCCGCTGTTGTCCACAGGCTGTGGACGGCTGATGCGTTCACTTGGCCGCCTCCACCTCGGGCTGGGGGTCCTTCTTCTGGACGTCGGACATGGTGTGCTCGACCGCCGGGTTGACGATGTCCGTGAGCGGCTTCGGGAAGACGCCCAGGAAGAGCAGCAGGGCGATCAGCGGGGTCACGACCACGAGTTCCCGCACCCGTAGGTCGGGCATGGACGCGACTTCCGGTTTGACCGGGCCGGTCATCGTCCGCTGGTAGAGGACGAGCACGTACAGCGCGGCCAGGACGATGCCGAGGGTCGCGACGATCCCGGCGGCCGGATAGCGCGAGAAGGTGCCGACCAGGACGAGGAACTCACTGACGAACGGGGCCAGTCCGGGCAGCGAGAGGGTGGCGAGCCCGCCGATCAGGAAGGTCCCGGCGAGCACCGGGGCGACCTTCTGGACTCCCCCGTAGTCGGCGATGAGCCGGGAGCCGCGCCGGGTGATCAGGAACCCGGCGACGAGCATCAGGGCCGCCGTCGAGATGCCGTGGTTGACCATGTACAGCGTGGCGCCGCTCTGACCCTGGGAGGTCATCGCGAAGATGCCGAGCACGATGAACCCGAAGTGGGAGATCGACGCGTACGCGATCAGGCGCTTGATGTCGCGCTGGCCGACCGCGAGCAGCGCCCCGTACACGATGCTGATCAGGGCGAGCACGATCACCACCGGCGTGGCCCACTGGGACGCCTCGGGGAACAGGCCCAGGCAGAAGCGGAGCATCGCGAAGGTGCCGACCTTGTCGACGACGGCGGTGATCAGCACGGCGACCGGTGCGGTGGACTCGCCCATCGCGTTGGGCAGCCAGGTGTGCAGCGGCCACAGGGGCGCCTTCACCGCGAAGGCGAAGAAGAAGCCCAGGAACAGCCAGCGTTCGGTGCTGGTCGCCATCTCCAGCGAGCCGTTGGCGCGGGCCTCGGCGATCTCCTGGAGCGAGAAGCTCCCGGCGACCACGTAGAGGCCGATCACCGCGGCGAGCATGATGAGGCCGCCGGCGAGGTTGTAGAGCAGGAACTTGACCGCGGCGTAGGAGCGTTGGGTGGCCGCGGCCTTGTCGCCGCCCTCGTGGGCCCGGTCCCCGAAGCCGCCGATGAGGAAGTACATCGGGATGAGCATGGCTTCGAAGAAGATGTAGAAGAGGAAGACGTCGGTGGCCTCGAAGGAGAGGATCACCATCGCCTCGACGGCGAGGATCAGGGCGAAGAAGCCCTGGGTCGGGCGCCAGCGGGAATTGTGGGTCTCCAGCGGGTCGGCGTCGTGCCAGCCGGCGAGGATGATGAACGGGATCAGCAGCGCGGTGAGCGCGATGAGGACCACGGCGATGCCGTCGACCCCGAGTTCGTAGCGCACCCCGAAGTCGCTGATCCAGGAGTGCGATTCGGTGAGCTGGTAGCGGTCGCCGCCCGGTTCGAAGCGGACCAGTACGGCGACCGCGAGGGCCAGGGTGGCCAGCGAGACGAGCAGCGCCAGCCACTTGGCGGCGGTGCGGCGGGCGGCGGGGACGGCGGCGGTGGCGATCGCACCGAGCGCCGGGAGCACCGCCGTCGCGGTGAGCAGGGGAAAGGACATGGCTTCAGACCGCCCTCATGAGCAGGGTCGCGGCGATGAGGACAGCCGCGCCGCCGAACATCGAGACCGCGTACGAGCGCGCGTAACCGTTCTGGAGTCTGCGCAGCCGCCCCGACAGTCCACCGACGGAGGCGGCGGTGCCGTTGACGACCCCGTCGACCAGGGTGTGGTCGACGTACACCAGGGAGCGGGTGAGGTGCTCGCCGCCGCGGACCAGGACGACGTGGTTGAAGTCGTCCTGGAGGAGGTCGCGACGGGCGGCGCGGGTGAGCAGGGAGCCGCGCGGAGCGAGAACCGGAACGGGGCGGCGACCGTACATGACGTAGGCGACGCCGGCGCCGAGGACGAGTGCGACGACCGTGGCCAGGGTGATGGTCAGGGCGCTGAGCGGCGGGTTCCCGTGCTCGGTGTGGCCGATGACGGGCTCCAGCCAGTGCTGGAAGCGGTCGCCGATGCTGAACAGGGCGCCCGCGAACACCGAACCGAAGGCCAGGACGATCATGGGGATGGTCATCGAGCGGGGCGACTCGTGCGGGTGCGGCGGGTTGCCGTCCGCATCGGGCTGCCAGCGCTTCTCACCGAAGAACGTCATGATCATCACGCGGGTCATGTAGAACGCGGTGATGACCGCGCCCAGCAGGGCCGCGCCCCCGAAGATCCAGCCCTCGACGCCGCCCTTGGCGAACGCCGCTTCGATGATCTTGTCCTTGGAGAAGAAGCCGGACAGACCGGGGAAGCCGATGATCGCGAGGTAGCCGAGGCCGAAGGTGACGAAGGTGACCGGCATGTACTTCCGCAGGCCGCCGTACTTGCGCATGTCGACCTCGTCGTTCATGCCGTGCATCACGGACCCGGCCCCCAGGAACAGCCCGGCCTTGAAGAAGCCGTGCGTCACCAGGTGCATGATCGCGAAGGCGTAGCCCAGCGGGCCGAGACCCGCGGCGAGCACCATGTAGCCGATCTGCGACATGGTCGAACCGGCGAGCGCCTTCTTGATGTCGTCCTTGGCGCAACCGACGATCGCACCGAACAGCAGCGTCACCGTGCCGACGATGGCGACGACCAGCTGCGCGTCCGGGGCGGCGTTGAAGATGGCCCCGGAGCGCACGATCAGATAGACGCCGGCGGTCACCATGGTCGCCGCGTGGATCAGCGCGGAGACCGGGGTGGGGCCCTCCATCGCGTCCCCCAGCCAGGACTGGAGCGGCACCTGCGCGGACTTGCCGCAGGCCGCGAGCAGCAGCATCAGGCCGATCGCGGTGAGCGTGCCCTCGGAGACCTCCCCGGTGGACGCCAGGACCGGCCCGAAGGCGAAGGTCCCGAAGGTGGTGAACATCAGCATGATCGCGATGGACAGGCCGATGTCACCGACCCGGTTGACCAGGAACGCCTTCTTGGCGGCGGTCGCCGCGCTGGGCTTGTGCTGCCAGAAGCCGATCAGCAGGTACGAGGCGAGGCCCACGCCCTCCCAACCGAAGTACAGCAGCAGGTAGTTGTCGGCGAGCACCAGCAGGAGCATCGCCGCGAGGAACAGGTTGAGGTAGCCGAAGAAGCGGCGGCGCCGCTCGTCGTGCTCCATGTAGCCGATCGAGTAGACGTGGATCAGGGTGCCCACACCGGTGATCAGCAGGACGAAGGTCATCGACAGCGGGTCGAGCTGGAAGGCGATGTCCGCCTGGAAGCCCTCGACGGGGATCCAGCTGAACAGGTGCTGGTACAGCGTGCGGTCGTCGGCGCTCCGGCCGAGGAGTCCCGCGAACAGCACCGCACCGATGACGAACGACGCACCGGCGAAGGCCGTGCCGAGCAGATGGCCGGTGCGGTCGAGCCGACGGCCGCCGCAGAGCAGGACCGCCGCTCCGAGCAGGGGCGCCGCGACCAGCAGCGCGATCAGGTTCTCCACGATTCAGGGTCCCCTTACAGCTTCATCAGGCTGGCGTCGTCGACCGAGGCCGAATGCCGGGAACGGAACAGCGACACGATGATCGCGAGCCCGACCACGACCTCGGCGGCGGCGACGACCATCGTGAAGAACGCGATGATCTGCCCGTCGAGGTTGCCGTGCATCCGGGAGAAGGCGACGAGCGCGAGGTTGCAGGCGTTCAGCATCAGCTCGATGCACATGAACACCACGATCGCGTTGCGTCGGATCAGTACGCCGGTGGCCCCGATGGTGAACAACAGGGCGGCGAGGTACAGGTAGTTGATCGGGTTCACTTCGACGCCTCCTCGGGCCGGGTCCGCTCCAGCCGGTCCTCGGAGCTCCGCTCGATGGCCTTCAGGTCGTCGAGCGCGTCCCGGGACACGTCACGGATCTGGCCCCGCGCGCGCAGCGTCTGGTTGACGGTCAGTTCGGACGGGGTGCCGTCCGGCAGCAGACCGGCGATGTCGACGGCGTTGTGCCGGGCGTAGACGCCCGGCGCGGGCAGCGGCGGCACGTGCGTGTTCGCGCGCACCCGCTGCTCGGCCAGCTCGCGCTGGGTCTTCGCCCGCTCGGTGCGCTCCCGGTGGGTGAGCACCATGGCGCCGACGGTCGCCGTGATCAGCAGCGCGCCGGTGATCTCGAAGGCGAAGACGTACTTGGTGAAGATGAGGGCGGCCAGCCCCTCGACGTTGCCGCCGGCGTTGGCCTGGGCGAGGCCCTGCGACTCGGTGATCGCGGCGTTGCCGATCCCCCCGATCAGCAGGGCGCCGAAGCCGAGGCCGCAGGCCACGGCCAACCAGCGCTGGCCCTTGATGGTCTCCTTGAGGGAGTCCGCGGCGGTCACGCCGACGAGCATGACCACGAAGAGGAACAGCATCATGATCGCGCCGGTGTAGACGACGATCTGGACGATCCCGAGGAAGTACGCGCCGTTGGCGAGGTAGAACACCGCCAGGATGATCATGGTCCCGGCGAGACAGAGCGCGCTGTGCACCGCCTTGCGCATCAGGATCGTGCACAGTGCGCCGATGACGGCGACCGTTCCGAGGATCCAGAACTGGATCGCCTCACCCGTCGACGTGGCGGCGGCGAGCTGGTTCACGCCTGGCTCCCTTCCGCCCGCCGGGCCGCCGAAGTGCGCTGTGCCGACGGCTCGGGCACACCGCCCCCGGCGGCCTGGGCGGACTCGTCGCCCTCGGGCTTCTCCCCCTTGGAGACGGCCGCTTGGGGCACCGTCCCCGGAGCTGCACGGGTGATCAGGCCCTTGTAGTAGTCCTGTTCGTCGGCGCCCGGGAAGATCGAGTGCGGGCTGTCGACCATGCCCTCGTCCAGGCCGGCGAGGAGCTGTTCCTTGGTGTAGATCAGGTTCTCGCGGCTGCTGTCCGCCAACTCGAACTCGTTGGTCATCGTCAGCGCCCGGGTGGGGCACGCCTCGATGCAGAGCCCGCACAGGATGCAGCGGGCGTAGTTGATCTGGTAGACGCGGCCGTAGCGCTCACCGGGCGAGTAGCGCTCCTCCTCGGTGTTGTCGGCGCCCTCCACGTAGATGGCGTCGGCCGGGCACGCCCAGGCGCACAGCTCGCAGCCCACGCACTTCTCCAGGCCGTCCGGGTGCCGGTTCAGCTGGTGACGGCCGTGGAAGCGGGGCGCCGTGGTCTTCGGCTGCTCCGGGTACTGCTCGGTCAGCCGCTTCTTGAACATCGCCTTGAACGTCACGCCGAAGCCCGCCACGGGGTTCTGGAACCCCTGCTTGGCCGCCTGGGTGTCGTCCGGCTCGGGGGATCGCTCAGCCATCGGACGCCTCCTTTCCGTCGGTGGTGCCGCCCACGGGTTGCTCGCTCGTCGGGTCCGGCCCGCCGCTGGTGACGAGCTCCCGCTCCCGCCGCGAACGCCTGCGCGGCACGGCCGGCAGCTCCTGGCCGGGCAGCGGGGGCACCGGGAACCCGCCCGCCAACGGGTCGAACGCGGGCGGTTCCACGGCCTGTTCGGCGGCGGTCCGGGCCCGGCCGCGATCGCGGAAGATGTCCACCACGATCGACAGCAACAACAGGGTGAGGATGCCGCCGCCGACGTACAGCGCGATGTCGGCGAAGTCGTAGTTCTCGTTGCGCAGGGTCCGCACGGTGGCGACGAGCATCAGCCACACCACGGAGACCGGGATCAGGACCTTCCAGCCGAGCTTCATCAACTGGTCGTAGCGGACGCGGGGCAGGGTGCCGCGCAGCCAGATGAAGAAGAACAACAGCAGCTGGACCTTGACGATGAACCAGAGCATCGGCCACCAGCCCTGGTTGGCGCCCTCCCAGAACGTGCTGATCGGGTACGGGGCCCGCCAGCCGCCCAGGAACAACGTCACCGACACCGCGGAGACCGTCACCATGTTCACGTACTCGGCGAGCATGAACATCGCGAACTTGATCGACGAGTACTCGGTGTTGAAGCCGCCGACCAGGTCGCCCTCGGACTCCGGCATGTCGAACGGCGCCCGGTTGGTCTCGCCGACCATGGTGACCACGTAGATCAGGAACGACACCGGCAGCAGCACCACGAACCAGCGGTCCGCCTGGGCGTCCACGATCGCCGAGGTGGACATCGAGCCGGAGTACAGGAACACCGACGCGAACGCCGCGCCCATGGCGATCTCGTACGAGATCATCTGCGCGCAGGACCGCAGGCCGCCGAGGAGCGGGTACGTCGATCCGGAGCTCCAGCCGGCCAGCACGATGCCGTAGATGCCGACCGAGGCGACCGCGAGCACGTACAGCATCGCGATCGGCAGGTCGGTGAGCTGCATCGTGGTGCGCTGCCCGAAGATGGACACCTGGTTGTCGGCGGGGCCGAACGGGATCACCGCGATCGCCATGAACGCGGGCACCGCCGCGACGATCGGCGCGAGGACGTAGACCACCTTGTCCGCGCGCTTGACGATGAGGTCTTCCTTGAGCATCAGCTTGATGCCGTCGGCGAGCGACTGGAGCATGCCCCACGGGCCGTGCCGGTTGGGGCCGATCCGCAACTGCATCCAGGCGACGACCTTGCGCTCCCAGACGATGGACACCAGCACGGTCACCATCAGGAAGGCGAAGCAGAACACCGCTTTGATGACCACCAGCCACCACGGGTCGCGGCCGAACATGGACAGGTCTTCCAGGGCGAGCGACGTCAGCGCCGGGGGCGTCATGACTCCACCTCCGTACCCTCCTGTGACGCCGACGCCGGCGGGTCCGCCGGGCCGATCCGGACCAGGGCGCCGGGCAGCGCCCCGGTGTCGGCGGCGACGCCCGCGCCCGCCGAGTTGAGCGGCAGCCACACCACCCGGTCGGGCATCCGGGTCACCTGCAACGGCAGCGCGGTGCTGCCCGCGGGCCCGGTGACGGTGAGGACCTCGCCGTCCGCGACGCCCGCCTCGGCCGCGGTGGCCGCCGAGAGCCGGGCGACGACGGCGTGCCGGGTCCCGGCGAGCGCGTCGTCACCGTCCTGGAGCCGGCCCCGGTCGAGCAGCATCCGGTGGCCCGCGAGCACGGCCTCACCGGCGGCCGGGCGGGGCAGCGCGGCGCCGGCGGTCACCGGGTCGTCGGCCCGCGGACCGCTCCAGCCGCCGAGCCGGTCCACCTCCCGGCGCAGGGTGGCGAGGTCCGGCAGGCCCAGGTGGACGTCCATCGCGTCGGCGAGCATCTGGAGGACGCGCGCATCGGTGGGTGCGACCCGGCGGGCCATCTGGTCGGGCTTGAGCGCGGCCTCGAACGGCCGGGCGCGGCCCTCCCAGTTGAGGAAGGTGCCGGCCTTCTCGGCGACCGCCGCGACCGGCAGCACCACGTCCGCGCGGTCGGTGACCTCGCTGGGCCGCAGTTCCAGGCTGACCACGAACGCGGCCCCGTCGAGCGCGGCACGGGCGCGCGCCGGGTCCGGGAGGTCCTCGACCTCGACCCCGCCGACCAGCAGGGCGCCGAGGACTCCGTCCGCGGCAGCCGCCACCATCTCGGCGGTGTCCCGACCCCGGCGGTGCGGGAGTTCGGCGAGGCCCCAGGCCGCGGCGACCTCCTCGCGGGCCCGCGGGTCGGTGGCCGGCCGGCCGCCCGGCAGCAGGGTCGGCAGGGCGCCCGCCTCGACCGCACCGCGTTCACCGGCCCGGCGCGGGATCCACACCAGTCGGGCGCCGGTCGCGGTGGCGGCCCGCGCGGCGGCCGTCAGACCGCCCTTGACCCCGGCGAGGCGTTCGCCGACGACCAGCACGGCCCCCTCGGTGCGCAGCGCCTCGGCGGCCCCGGTGCCACCGGCCTCCAGACCGATCCCGGTGGCCAGGGCGTCCAGCCACTCGGTCTCGGTGCCGGGGGCGGCCGGCAGCAGGGTGCCGCCCGCCTTCACCAGTCCCCGGCTGGCGTGGGTGGCGAGCGCGAACACCCGCTGTCCGTGGGTGCGCCACGCCTTGCGCAGCCGCAGGAAGACCCCGGGGGCCTCCTCCTCGGACTCGAAGCCGACGAGGAGCACGGCGGGCGCCCGCTCCAGCGTGCGGTACGTGAGTCCGCTGCCGTCGAGGTCCCGGCCGCGGCCGGCGACCCGGGCGGCCAGGAAGTCGGCCTCCTCGGCGCTGTGCACCCGGGCCCGGAAGTCGACGTCGTTGGTGTCGAGGGCCACCCGCGCGAACTTGCCGTACGCGTAGGCGTCCTCCACGGTCAGTCGCCCGCCGGCCAGCACCCCGGCCCGGCCGCGGGCCGCGGCCAGTCCGCGGGCCGCCGCGTCCAGCGCCTCCGGCCAGCTCGCGGGCTCCAGTTCACCGGTGTCGGCGTTGCGGACCAGCGGGTGGGTGAGCCGGTCGGGCCGCTGGGCGTAGCGGAACCCGAAGCGGCCCTTGTCGCACATCCACTCCTCGTTGACCTCGGGGTCGTCGGCCGCGAGGCGGCGCATGACCTTGCCGCGCCGGTGGTCGGTGCGGGTGGCGCAGCCGCCGGAGCAGTGTTCGCACACGCTGGGCGAGGACACCAGGTCGAAGGGGCGGGAGCGGAACCGGTAGGCGGCCGAGGTGAGCGCGCCGACCGGGCAGATCTGGATGGTGTTGCCGGAGAAGTACGACTCGAAGGGGTCGCCCTCGCCGGTGCCGACCTGTTGCAGGGCGCCCCGCTCGACGAGTTCGATCATCGGGTCGCCGGCGATCTGGTTGCTGAAGCGGGTGCAGCGGGCGCACAGCACGCAGCGCTCGCGGTCGAGGAGCACCTGGGTGGAGATGGGGACGGGCTTCTCGTAGGTGCGCTTCCTGCCCTCGAAGCGGGTGTCCGGGGCACCGACCGACATGGCCTGGTTCTGGAGCGGGCACTCGCCGCCCTTGTCGCAGACGGGACAGTCCAGCGGGTGGTTGATGAGCAGCAGCTCCATCACCCCGCGCTGCGCCTTCTCAGCGACCGGGGAGGTGACCTGGGTGCGGACCACCATCCCGTCGGTGCAGGTGATGGTGCAGGAGGCCATGGGCTTGCGCTGGCCCTCCACCTCGACGATGCACTGGCGGCAGGCGCCCGCGGGGTCGAGCAGGGGGTGGTCGCAGAAGCGGGGGATCTCGATCCCGAGGAGTTCGGCGGCGCGGATCACCAGGGTGCCCTTGGGCACGCTGATCTCGACGCCGTCGACGGTCAGGGTGACGAGGTCCACGGGCGGGAGCACCGCGTCGCCGCCCCCGGAGGGGGTGCTCGTGGTGACCGTCATGCGTTCACCTCCGTGGTGTCGGCGGGGTTGTCGGCCCAGGCGGTGGACCGGGCGGGGTCGAAGGGGCAGCCCCGACCGGTGATGTGCTCCTCGTACTCGGCGCGGAAGTGCTGGAGCGAGGAGAAGATCGGCGACGCGGCTCCGTCGCCGAGGGCGCAGAAGGACTTGCCGTTGATGTTGTCGGCGATGTCGTTCAGCTTGTCGAGGTCGCGCATCAGTCCGCGGCCGGCCTCGATGTCGCGCAGCAACTGGACGAGCCAGTAGGTGCCTTCGCGGCAGGGGGTGCACTTGCCGCAGGACTCGTGGGCGTAGAACTCGGTCCAGCGGGTCACCGCGCGCACCACGCAGGTCGTCTCGTCGAAGCACTGGAGCGCCTTGGTGCCGAGCATGGAGCCGGCGGCGGCGACGCCCTCGTAGTCGAGCGGGACGTCGAGGTGTTCCTCGGTGAGGATCGGGGTGGAGGAGCCGCCGGGCGTCCAGAACTTGAGGCGGTGTCCGGGGCGCATCCCGCCGCTCATGTCGAGCAGTTGACGCAGGGTGATCCCCAGGGGTGCCTCGTACTGGCCGGGGCCGGCGACGTGGCCGCTGAGCGAGTACAGGGTGAAGCCCGGGGACTTCTCGCTGCCGAGCGAACGGAACCACTCCTTGCCCCGGTTGAGGATCGCGGGAACCGAAGCGATGGACTCGACGTTGTTCACCACAGTGGGGCACGCGTACAGGCCCGCGACGGCAGGGAAGGGGGGGCGCAGTCGCGGTTGGCCGCGGCGACCTTCCAGCGAGTCCAGGAGAGCGGTCTCCTCGCCGCAGATGTACGCGCCGGCGCCGGCGTGGACGACGACGTCGAGGTCGAGGCCGCTGCCGAGGGCGTCCTTGCCGAGGAAGCCCGCGTCGTACGCCTCGCGCACGGCCTCGTGCAGTCTGCGCAGCACGGGGACGACCTCACCGCGCAGATAGATGAAGGCGTGCTGCGAGCGGATGGCGTAGCAGGCGATGGCGATGCCCTCGATGAGGGAGTGCGGGTTGGCGAAGAGGAGCGGGATGTCCTTGCAGGTCCCGGGCTCCGATTCGTCCGCGTTGACAACTAGATAGTGGGGTTTGCCGTCTCCCTGGGGGATGAACTGCCACTTCATCCCGGTGGGGAAGCCCGCGCCGCCCCGGCCGCGCAGGCCGGATTCCTTGACGTAGGCGATGACGTCGTCGGGCGACATGGCGAGGGCCTTGCGGAGCCCTTCGTAGCCCTCGTGCCGTCGGTAGACGTCCAGTGACCAGGACTTCTCCTCGTCCCAGAAGGCCGACAGAACCGGTGAGAGCAGTTTCTCCGGGTTGCTGTGGCTGATCTCCGGCGCCAAGGTCATCACGCTCCCTCCTCGGTGTCCCCGCTGGCCGGGCCCGCCGGGTGTGACGGGTCGGGTGCCGGCGTGTCCTGCGGGGTCTGCGGTGCGTGCGGGTCGTGGTGTCCGGCGCGCGGGTGGACGACGCGTGCGGCGGACTCGCCGCGGGCCAGGCGCAGTCCGATCAGGGACGCGGGGCCGGCGCCGCCGGTCGCGTCCACGGCTCCGGCGCGCTCGTCGGGGAAGCCGGCGAGGATGCGGGAGGTCTCCTTGAAGCTGCACAGCGGGGCGCCGCGGGTGGGCTCGACGGTGGCGCCGGTGCGCAGGTCGTCGACGAGGCGCCGGGCGGAGGCGGGGGTCTGGTTGTCGAAGAACTCCCAGTTGACCATCACCACCGGGGCGAAGTCGCAGGCCGCGTTGCACTCGATGTGTTCGAGGGTGACCGTGCCGTCCTCGGTGGTCTCGCTGTTGTCGACGCCGAGGTGTTCCTTCAGGCTCTCGAAGATGGCGTCGCCGCCCATGACGGCGCACAGGGTGTTGGTGCAGACGCCGACCTGGTAGTCACCGCCCTGCTTGCGCCGGTACATCGAGTAGAAGGTGGCGACGGCGGTGACCTCGGCGGTGGTCAGGTCGAGCACGTCGGCGCAGAACCGCATACCGGTCCGGGTGACGTACCCCTCCTCGGCCTGCACGAGGTGCAGCAGCGGCAGGAGCGCGGAGCGGGAGTCGGGGTAGCGGGCGATCAGTTCCCCGGCGTCCGCTTCGAGTCGGGCGCGGACGTCGGCCGGGTAGTCGGCGGCGGGCAGCTGGGGCATGCCCAGGCCCACCTCCCGGGGTGCGGGGTGAGCGGGTGTGGCGGTCACCGGTCGACGCCTCCCATCACGGGGTCGATGGATGCGACGGCGACGATGACGTCGGCGATCTGGCCGCCTTCGCACATCGCCGCCATGGCCTGGAGGTTGGTGAAGGACGGGTCGCGGAAGTGGACCCGGAAGGGGCGGGTGCCGCCGTCGGACACCACGTGCACGCCGAGTTCGCCCTTGGGCGACTCGACGGCGGTGTACACCTGGCCGGCGGGGACCCGGAAGCCCTCGGTCACCAGCTTGAAGTGGTGGATCAGGGCCTCCATGGAGGTGCCCATGATCTTCTTGATGTGGTCGAGGGAGTTGCCGAGTCCGTCCGGGCCCTGGGCGAGCTGGGCGGGCCAGGCGATCTTCTTGTCCGCGACCATGACCGGTCCGGGCTCCAGCCGGTCGATGCACTGCTCGACGATCCGCAGTGACTGCCGCATCTCCTCCAGCCGGACCAGGAAGCGCCCGTAGGAGTCGCAGGTGTCGGCGGTCGGGACCTCGAAGTCGTACGTCTCGTAGCCGCAGTACGGCTGGGACTTGCGCAGGTCGTGCGGGAGGCCGGCGGAGCGCAGTACGGGTCCGGTGGCGCCGAGGGCCATGCAGCCGGTGAGGTCGAGGTATCCGACGTCCTGCATGCGGGCCTTGAAGATGGGGTTCCCGGTGGCGAGCTTGTCGTACTCGGGGAGGTTCTTCTTCATCTTCTTGAGGAAGTCGCGCAGGTGGTCGATCGTGCCGGGGGGCAGGTCCTGGGCGAGTCCGCCGGGCCGGATGAACGCGTGGTTCATCCGGAGGCCGGTGATCAGTTCGAAGATGTCGAGGATGAGTTCGCGGTCGCGGAAGCCGTAGATCATGATGGTGGTCGCGCCGAGTTCCATGCCGCCGGTGGCGATGCAGACCAGGTGCGACGACAGCCGGTTGAGCTCCATCAGGAGCACTCGGATCACGGTGGCCCGGTCGGGGACCTCGTCCTCGATGCCGAGCAGCTTCTCGACCGCCAGACAGTACGCCGCCTCGTTGTAGAACGGCGTCAGGTAGTCCATGCGGGTCACGAAGGTGGTGCCCTGGGTCCAGGTCCGGTATTCGAGGTTCTTCTCGATGCCGGTGTGGAGGTAGCCGATGCCGCAGCGGGCCTCGGTGACCGTCTCCCCGTCGATCTCCAGGATCAGTCGCAGCACCCCGTGCGTGGAGGGGTGCTGGGGACCCATGTTGACGATGATGCGCTCGTCGTCGGCCTTGGAGGCGGACTCGACGATCTCGTCCCAGTCCCCGCCGGTGACCGTGTAGACGGCGCCTTCGGTCGTTTCCCTCGGGAAGGCAGATGAAGTGGTCATCAGGAGTACGACCTCCGCTGGTCGGGAGCCGGGATCTGGGCGCCCTTGTACTCGACGGCGATGCCGCCCAGGGGGTAGTCCTTGCGCTGCGGGAAGCCCTGCCAGTCGTCCGGCATCATGATCCGGGTGAGCGCGGGGTGGCCGTCGAAGACGATGCCGAAGAAGTCGTACGTCTCGCGCTCGTGCCAGTCGTTGGTGGGGTAGACGCGGACCAGCGAGGGGATGTGCGGGTCGGCGTCGGGGGCCGAGACCTCCAGGCGGATCAACCGGTTGTGGGTGATCGAGCGCAGGTGGTAGACGGCGTGCAGTTCGCGGCCCCGGTCCCCGAGGTAGTGCACCCCGCTGACGCCGGTGCACAGTTCGAAGCGGAGCGCCGGGTCGTCGCGCAGGATCTGGGCGACGCGCACCAGGTAGCCGCGCTCGATGTGGAAGGTCAACTCGTCGCGGTCGACGACCGTCTTGTCGATCGCCTCCTCGGGGACGAGCCCCTGTTCCTCCAGGGCGCCTTCGAGTTCGTCGGCGACCTCGTCGAACCAGCCGCCGTAGGGGCGGTTGGCCTCGCCGGGCAGCCGCACCGAGCGGACCAGCCCGCCGAAGCCGGAGGTGTCCCCGGTGCCCCCGGCGCCGAACATGCCGCGCTGGACGCGGATCTCCTCGCCGTGGTCGCCGCGCTGGCCCGGCAGGTTCTGGGCGTTGAGTTCCCGGTCGGGGTTCACGCCGTTGCCCTCGCTCATCGCAGCAGCCCCTTCATCTCGATGGTCGGGAGCGCCTTGAGGGCCGCTTCCTCCGCCTCGCGGGCCGCCTCCTCGGCGTTGACGCCGAGCTTGGAGGTCTGGATCTTCTCGTGCAGCTTGAGGATCGCGTCCAGCAGCATTTCGGGCCGCGGGGGGCAGCCCGGCAGGTAGATGTCCACGGGCACGACGTGGTCGACGCCCTGGACGATCGCGTAGTTGTTGAACATGCCGCCCGAGGACGCGCAGACGCCCATCGAGATGACCCACTTGGGGTTCGGCATCTGGTCGTAGACCTGCCGCAGCACGGGCGCCATCTTCTGGCTGACGCGTCCGGCGACGATCATCAGGTCGGCCTGGCGCGGTGAACCGCGGAACACCTCCATGCCGAAGCGCGCGAGGTCGTAGCGGCCCGCGCCCGTCGTCATCATCTCGATCGCGCAGCACGCGAGGCCGAAGGTGGCGGGGAAGACGGACGCCTTGCGCACCCAGCCCGCGGCCTGTTCGACGGTGGTCAGCAGAAATCCGCTCGGCAGTTTCTCTTCGAGTCCCATGGGTGGCTCCTAGACCCTTCTGTCCCTCGCGGGTTTCAGTCCCATTCCAGGCCGCCGCGCCGCCACACGTACGCGTAGGCGACGAAGACGGTGAGCACGAAGAGCAACATCTCCACGAGCCCGAAAAGACCCAGGGCGTCGAAGCTGACGGCCCACGGGTACAGGAAGACGATCTCGATGTCGAAGATGATGAAGAGCATCGCCGTCAGGTAGTACTTGATCGGGAACCGCCCGCCGCCCGCTGGCGTCGGTGTCGGTTCGATACCGCATTCGTACGCTTCGAGCTTCGCCCGGTTGTATCGCTTTGGACCGATAAGCGTGGCCATGACCACGGAGAAGATCGCAAAGCCTGCCCCGAGGGCTCCCAGTACGAGGATGGGCGCATATGCGTTCACCGCTCCTCGCTCCTCTCAGTCGGCATTGACTGCTTCGGCGGTCCCCCCGCGACCACGGGGCCGGGGAGGCTTCGAACCCGTCACCCGCCCCATGCGCCTCACGAGCCCTGCGGAACTCTCCCGTCCCGTAGGCCTCATGAGCCTCTGCCACCTCGGGATGCCCCCCAGGTCACTCCTGGAGCGCCTACCAAGATCGCGTTCATGTGAAGCAGGTCACAAGCCCAACTGCGGTGCATCCTATGCCTGCGGGTCTGTGATCTGCGACACGGGGGTCTTGATCAGCTTTGTGATCTCCACCACCCGGCGAAGGATCATCAAGTCGGATGAGCGGTGATCTTCGTACGCGAAGCGGCGGTGCGGTCACGAGACGTGACAAGTTGACTCGTCGGCGCAGGTGAAACGGGGTTTGCACTATCAAGCGATGCACCGTTCAGGCAAATTCGCGCTGGACGCAATGCCTTGATAGTGGAGTCGCGTTCACATCCGCCCCCTTCCGAGCCGGCTCTGTGAACGCGATGTGAACACCCGCCCGCCGGGCGCCACTACGCGCCCCCGTTCACGAGCGGCGACGATTCAGCCGCCCCAGAACGCCCCTCACGCCACATCCATCACAGAGATGATGTGACCGGGACGATCGCCTCGAATCGCAACCTTCGGGACGGCCGGCGTGACGACGGCGACCACTCGACACCCACACCCCGCGACGACACCCCGACGCCAGCCGACGGAACCCACCGCACATCCGTCGGACACCGCTCACCCACCCGCCGGGCACCCAGCGACAGCGGGCGGCGACGGAGGGCGACGACGACGCACAGCGACGGAGCCGCCTCGGTGTGCAAGGATGGGAACAAGGGGAGGCGTCGACCCGATCGAGCCGCGGGAAGCCGTCCGTAAGCACGGCGGGAGCCCCCATATGTGACCTCCGTCACACGACACGTTCCGTGTGACTTACCGGGCTTGGCCATCCTCCGTAACCAGTGGTAAGCGCGGGGCAATTCGGACGTAAACAAGAAACCGTGTGATCACAGGCATGATCACCAACGCCCGCATTGTCCGTTACGGCGTCAATAAAGGTCGACACGCCCGGGATTCACGGCAGCGGTGGCGCAACTGTGGCGCAGGCCACGTTTCTTGAAGGTAACGGTGACCCCCTGATAGCGGTGGAGCATGTCCCACACCGCTCACATACCCAGCCACCGGAAGCCCCGCCGCGGCAACGCCACGAAGCTGCGCGCCGGAGTGGCCGGTGGCGTGCTCAGCACCCTCGCGGTGGCCGGTTCGGCCGGATCGGCGTCCGCCGCCGAGCCCGTGACCGAGACCATCGAACTCCCCACGCTCTCCTCCGACCTGTCCGTGCAGGTCGCCCGTTCGGCGAGCGCCACCCAGCTCACCGCCGCGACCTACGAACTCCAGGCCCAGCAGGAGCAGGTCGAGGCCGAGCGCGACGCGGCCACCCAGAAGGCCGCCAAGCAGGCGAAGAAGGACCGCGACGAGGCCGTCCGCAAGGCCGAGGCCAAGAAGGCCGAGGAGCGCGCCGCCGCCGAGGCCGAGCGCAAGGCCGAGGAGCGCGCCTCCCGCACCTCCGACGAGCGCACCACGCTCGCCACCGCTTCGGCCCCCGCCGCCGGCGGCTCGTCCGGTTCCGCCGGTTCGTCCGGTTCCGCCGGCTCGGGCAACTCCTCCGGCTCCGCCGACTCGGGCAACTCGTCCTCCAGCGGCAACCAGCAGGGCACCGCCACCCCGTCCAGCGGCAATCTGAACGCCGTCATCGCCTTCCTCAAGGCGCAGGTGGGCGACGCCTACGTCATGGGTGCCACGGGCCCCAGCTCCTGGGACTGCTCGGGCCTCGTCCAGGCCGCCTTCAAGCAGGCCAACATCAACCTGCCGCGCACCTCGCAGCAGCAGTCGACGGCCGGCACCCAGGTCGGCACGTCGAACCTCCAGGTCGGCGACATCCTCTACTGGGGCGGTGCCGGCTCGGCGTACCACACGGGCGTCTACATCGGTAACGGCCAGTACCTGGACGCGGCGAACCCCGCGAAGGGCGTCGTCATCCAGGACCTGTCGGGCTACCCCGCCGACGGTGCGATCCGCGTGCTCTGAGCGTCACCCGCTACCCCGCCACGTGCAAGGGGGCCGTCATCCTCCCGGGGTGACGGCCCCCTTGCACGTGGCGGTTCAGGCCGGGGCGAGCGCAACCCCGGCGTACGGCGGCTGGACGCTCCGCTCACCTGGTCCGATGCTCCCGGGCAGCGGTCAGCCGGGTGGGGCGCGGGGGCAGCTTGCCCCTCACCTCCCGCGCCCGGTCGAGGACGAGACGTGCGTGAGTGTTGTTCCTGTGCGGGCGCAGTGCCGACATCATGGCGGTGAACCGGTCGTCGCAACGCCCGGACTGGACATACGGGTAGTCGTCCAGCATGGCGTGCCAGGACCGGCAGGCTTCTTCCAGCCGTCCGACGCGGAGTTTCCGTTCGGCCAAGAGGGCGCTGTAGCGGACGCGGGTGCGCCGCAGCGCAGGGGCCCTAGTCCGCTGTGCCCGCTCCATTTCGCGGATGGATCCGTCGAGGTCTCCGAGATGGGCTCGTACCTCGCTGATGTGGTAGCGCAGAGCCGAAGGGGTGTAGGAGCCGAAGGTGTCGCCTTCGTCCTCGGCTCGCGCCACCGCGGCCTCAGCACGGCGGATGCTCGTCAGGGCGCCCGCCTTGTCGTCGCTGGCAGCTGCGACGTGCGCCTGTTGTCCTGCGAGGAAGGCTTCGAAGCGGGGGTCCGCTTTGGGCAGGGCGCCGGCGGCGGCGTTCGCCGTGCGCACCGCGAGACCGGTGTGCCCCAGGTCGATGGCGTGGACACTCATGCCCCGCAAGACCCTGCTGTACCTGAGCTGGTCCTCGGCGCCACCCGCCAGTTCGAGGGCCTTCACGAAGTAGCTCTGGGCGATGCCGTCCTCGCGTTCGTCCATGGCCATCCAGCCCGTCAGATACGCGTGGTCGGCCGCAGCGGACAGCATGGAGCGCGCGACGTCGGGGGCGGCGTCGGCCTGGAGGTAGGGCGCGATGGTGTTCACCAGGAAAGCGGCAGCCATGGGCCGGGCATGACGGCCGCCGAACTGATCGTCCATGGCGATCAGTTCGGCGGTCACCGTCGTCACAGCGGTCACATCGGCACGGCCGATCCGCATCCGTGGGTTGATCGTGAAGGTGTCGAATCGGTCAGCCAGATCGTCGTATCCGGGAATGGGCAAGGCGGCCGAGAACAGTCCTGCGGTGCCGCCGATGAGCGCACGCCGTGAAGGGTCCATGTCTGAGCTCCCCAGTTCGATCAGTCCAGAGACAGTGTCCCCCGACGTGGCCGCCACGGCAGGGACCGTGCCGATACCCGCCTGGGTCACGGTGATGGGGCGGCCGAGTCGGCGCGCCAGTGCTTCACAGATCGCCAGGTGCGCCTTCACTCGTGGAACGGTGCCGTCGTGGAGCCAGTGCGACACGGCGGTCTCGTCGTAGCGGAGCCTGATGCCCAACTCGATTCCGATCCGGTTGATCGCGCTGACGAACTCCCTGTTCGTCCAGTCGGACTCTCGCAGGAGAGCGGCAAGTGCCGTGTTCGGCAAGCGTGTTGGCATGGCTTTCTCCCTGGTCTCGCGCAAGATTCAGGTCTTTCAGGTTCTTACACCACCCGACCCATGCGCACTCTGCGTATCGGCAGGTTAACTGGGAGTGCTCCGGGGGCGGAGTGAGGCGGATGCTCTGATGCGCCGCCCCGCCTCGCAGCTTGCCCTCGTGGGCGCCCCCGGAGCACACCGCTTCCGCTCTGTGCTCAGGAGCGGAGTGCCCATCGGCTTCGACTTGAGAAGGAGATCGCTGTGACTCTCGTACCCCCCATGTTTCCCAAGACGCCCCTGGTAAGTGAGGGCCCGTCCACGGGCACGGTCCGGCCGTTCGGGCTCACCCTCGCCCTGCCGGTCGTGACCGGGACGCCGACAGTGCCGGACACGACCGTCACCTACTCCGAGGAGCGTCAAGTCATGGTCACCTCCGACGGGCTCCCACATGCCCCGTCGGCGAAGACCGAGCGGCAGACCGTCAGCCAGACACGGGTGGACATGCAGCTCTTCACGGACAACGAGAACGACACCGACTGAGTCGGCGCCCGCGCTGAGAGGAGAGTTCCGAGATGACGGTCCTGGTGCTGACCCGCCGCCTGCACGACTCGGTGTCGGACGGTGTGATCACCGAACTCGCCGACCGAGATGTGCCCGTGTACCGCATGGACCCGGGTGACTTCCCCGAGTCCGCCGGGTTCACCGCCCGTATCGAGCCCGGCCTGTCCCACTGGGAGACATCGTGGCGGGGCCAGCGCCGGGGCCTTCGCCTCGAAGAGGTCACGGCTGTGTACTACCGGCGCCCCAACGGCTTCCGGCTGCACCCGGGTCTGTCCGGGCAGGACGCGCAGTGGGCGCGGGCAGAGGCGCGCGCCGGCATCGGCGGCGTACTCACCTCCCTGGACTGCACATGGGTCAACCACCCCCATGACAACGCGCGAGCCGGTGTCGCCCCGCTCGCGCTGAAGACGGCGTCCGCCTGCGGGCTCACCGTGCCGCGCACGCTGATCACCAACGATCCGCAGGAGGCGCGGGACTTCATCACTGATCTTCCCGGGAAGCAAGCGGCCTACAAGGCGTTGGGGCATGTCGGTGCGAGCACCCACGCGGGGCAGCGGTACGCCCTGTGGACGTCCCGGATCACCTCCGATGACATCACCGACGACCTCGGACGCACTGCCCACCTGCTCCAGGAGTGGATCGACAAGTCCTTCGAGGTCCGCCTGACGGCCGTGGGCCCCGAACTCTTCGCCGGGGCGATCCACGCCGGGTCGGAAGCGTCCCGGATCGACTTCCGTCGCGACTACGACTCCCTCACCTACAGCGAGATCGATGTCCCTCCGAACGTGCGGCGGGGTGTCCGGGCCCTCATGGGTGCCTTCGGCCTCCGGTACGTCGCCATGGACTTCGTCGTTGGTCCGGACGGCGTGTGGAACGCCGTCGACATCAATCCGAACGGTCAGTTCGGCTTCATCCCCCACCTGCGCGAACCGATCACGCGGGCCCTCGCCGACCTCCTCGAAGGAGCCGTGAACCCATGACCACGACCACCCCGCACGACGAGGCGGCCGACCTCCGGCGACGGCTCGCCGACAGCCTCACCAGCGGTGGCGCCCTCAGCCACACCTCGCCTTGGCACAAGGCGTTCGCCGCCGTGTCCCGCGAAGCCTTCGTCCCCCGTTTCTCCGTGCGATCCGGCGGTGAGCTCAGGTCCTTCGGGGCCAAAGACGCCGGATACCTCGCTGTCGTCTACTCCGATGACACCTTGGTGACTCGCCGGGACGAGGCCGGGACTCCGGTCAGCTCGTCCAGCACCCCGTCCCTGATGGCGAGGATGCTGGAGGCGTTCACCGTGGCCGACGGTGCCCAGGTCCTCGAAATCGGTACGGGCACCGGCTACAACTCCGCGTTGCTCTGCCACCGCCTGGGCAGCGAGAACGTCACCACGATCGATGTTGACCCCGATCTGACGGCGACGGCTCGCGAACGCCTCGCCGTCATCGGCTACACGCCACTCGTGGTCACCAGCGACGGCACCCGTGCGTACACCACCGGGGCGCGGTATGACGGTGTCCTGGCGACCTGCGGAGTGGACCGCGTTCCGGCCGCGTGGGTCCGTCAGGTGCGTCCGGGAGGAGTCATCGTGACGAACATCGGCGACGGGATCATCCGTCTCGTAGTGGACGGGGACGGGACCGCACGGGGTGGCTTCCTCCCCGACGAGGCATCCTTCATGCGTGCCCGCCCCACCGCCGATCATGTCGCCCCTACCGCACCAGAGTTCACTGGCCTGGTCGTGAACGGGAAAGGCGTCGCACGGACCATGGACGTTCCTGTGCCGGACGACGACGAGCACGACGAGATGGTGGACAGGGTGAAGGCGTTCTTCGGGGAGTTCGTCCATCGTCCCGCGCTGGAGATCGGGATGCTCCAGCACGACGTCCTCGCCATGACCCTTGACCCCGAAGGTGACACCATGCACGGCCTGGTCCACCCGGAATCCGGATCGTGGGCCAGGATCACCCCCCGGGCCGGAGCCCGTGCCCTCGTCGAGTACGGCGGCCCACGGGACCTGGTGACCGAGCGCTTGGCCCTCACCACCCAGTGGCTGGCCGCAGGGCGCCCGCACCTCGGCGCGTACACCCTCGCCGTCACCGCCGACGGCGCCCACACCCTAAGCCGCGCCGAGCCCGCCGCAAGGTCCTGGGCACTCTGAGCGCGCCGGTACGCGAAAGGGGGCGGTCACCGCTTCCCAGGGTGACCGCCCCCTTTCGCGTGGCCGGGTCAGGCGCGGGGGGTGACCTTGGTGAGGCCGTTGATGATGCGGTCCATCGCATCGCCCCCCGTGGGGTCGGTGAGGTTGGCGAGCATCTTGAGGGTGAAGCGCATCAGCACCGGATGCGTGAGGCCGCGCTCGCTCGCGAGCTTCATGATCTTCGGGTTCCCGATCAGCTTCACGAAGGCGCGGCCGAGGTTGTAGTAGCCGCCGTACGTGTCCTTGAGGACCTTCGGGTACCGCTGGAGCGCGAGTTCGCGTTGCGCCGGCGTCGTACGGGCGTTGGCCTGGACGATGACCTCGGCCGCGATCTGCCCGGACTCCATGGCGTACGCAATGCCCTCGCCGTTGAACGGGTTGACCAGCCCGCCCGCGTCACCGACGAGCAGCAGCCCCCGCGTGTAGTGGGGTTGGCGATTGAACGCCATCGGCAGCGCGGCGCCCCGGATCGGGGTCGTCATGTTCTCCTCGGTGTAGCCCCACTCCTCGGGCATCGAGGCGCACCACGCCTTCAGCACCTCGCGCCAGTCGAGCTCCTTGAACGAGGCGGTGGTGTTGAGGACGCCGAGACCGACGTTGGACGTGCCGTCGCCCATGCCGAAGACCCAGCCGTAGCCGGGCAGCAGCTTGTCCACCGGGCCGCGCCGGTCCCACAGCTCCAGCCAGGACTCCAGGTAGTCGTCGTCGTGGCGGGGCGAGGTGAAGTAGGTGCGCACGGCGACGCCCATCGGACGGTCCTCGCGCCGGTGCAGCCCCATCGCCAGCGACAGCCGGGTGGAGTTGCCGTCCGCGGCGACCACGACCGGGGCGTGGAAGGTGACGGGCGTCTTCTCGTCACCGAGCTTGGCCTCGACACCCGTGATCCGGCCGGTGCGGGGGTCGGTGACGGGTGCGCCGACGTTGCAGCGTTCGTAGAGCCGGGCGCCCGCCTTCTGGGCCTGCTGGGCGAGTTGCTCGTCGAAGTCGTCGCGTTTGCGGACCAGTCCGTAGTCAGGGAAGCTGGCGAGTTCCGGCCAATCCAGCTGGAGTCGGGTGCCGCCGCTGATGATCCGCAGACCCTTGTTGCGCAGCCACCCCGCCTCCTCGGAGATGTCGATGCCCATCGCGACGAGCTGTTTGGTGGCGCGCGGGGTGAGGCCGTCGCCGCAGACCTTCTCCCGCGGGAAGGCGGTCTTCTCCAGCAGCAGTACGTCCAGGCCCGCCTTGGCCAGGTAGTACGCGGTCGTCGAACCGGCCGGTCCGGCCCCGACGACGATCACATCTGCGCGGTGTTCGGAGAGGGGCTCGGTCACGGCGGGTTCTCCCCAAGGACGTGGATTTCTACGTGCCGACCGGCACGGGACACGTGCAGTCTAAGAGGCGGAACCGACCAGCCAGCCGAAGGGCCGCCCAGTGAGTCAACCCGTACGCCCCGCCGTCCCGTCCGCCGTGTCGTCCGCCGTGCCGCTCCCCGCGGTCGGTCTGCGGGTGCCCACCCACGAGGACGCCCACCACTGGCACCGGGTGTTCGACGACCCGGAGGTGATGCACTTCCTCGGCGGGACGTCGGCGGAGCCGTCCGCGTACGAGGAGTTGACCGCCAGGCAGCGGCGTCACCACGCGGAACTCGGCTTCTGTCTCTGGACGGTGACCGGTGAAGGTGGCGGTGGCAGTGGCGGTGAGGTGCTCGGGTTCGCCGGCGCGCAGCCCTGGCCGCGGGACTGGGGGCCGGTGGGCGAGATGGAGATCGGCTGGCGGCTGGGGCGCGCGCACTGGGGGCGCGGGTACGCGACCGCGGCGGCGCTCGCCGGGCTCGACGCGGTGCGCGGCGCCGGGGTGCGTCACGTGGTGGCGATGGTGGACTCCCACAACGCCCGCTCGCTCGCGGTGACCGAACGGCTGGGCATGGAACGGTCGGAGGAGTTCACCACCCCGGGCGGACGGCTGGCGTACTGCTTCCGGCTCGACCTGTAGGCCCGGTGCCCACGGGGCGTGTGGACGGTGCCGGGGGCGCGCCCTGATGAGCACGCTCCCGTAGGACGGTCATCACGCTCCGCGTACGCGGGGTCGCGGCGCTTCCGGGCGGGCCGGTGTCGGAGCTACCCTTTTCGGTACCACTGGGGGTGAGTTTGTGCGCTTTGCACCCAGAACACATGACGTACGGGTCCCCCGGCTCGTCGGTCTGATGGCCGTGGACGCGAAGGCCGCCGCGCAGGCGCACGGAGTGCTGCTCACCGCGCCTGACCGGCCCGATCTGCAGCACGCCGTCGTCGACTACGTGGTGCGGCAGTACCCCGCGGCCGGGGTCGAGGTGCCGCGGGGCGCCACGGTCACCGTCTGGTTCGATCTGGGGCCCGGGGAGGGGGACGGTGGCTCGGGGGTGCGGGAGCCTCGGCGGTCTGGGCCCGCGCCGGACGGGGTGGGTCGGGAGCGGGCGCCCTGCGGCTCGTAGCCTCCGCGTGGGGTTCCTTGTGTGCGGTGCGCTGCGCTGTGCGGTGCCCCTGGGCGGGTGCGATCCGGTGCTCGTACGCGGTTCAGTCCGCGTGCGCTGTGCGGTTCGCGCAGTTCCCCGCGCCCCTTACGGTGCGACCCGCCCGAGGTCCGCGGGGCTGTGCGGGTGCGCTGCCGTTTCGCGCAGTTCCCCGCGCCCCTGATCGGGTGCGATCCAGTGCTCGTGCGCGGTTCCTGGGCGGGTGCGCTGTGCGGTTCGCGCAGTTCCCCGCGCCCCCTGATCGGGTGCGACCCGCCCGAGCTTCGCTGCCCTGCACAGGTGCGCTGTGGTTTCGCGCAGTTCCCCGCGCCCCTGACGGGGCGCCTTCCGATGCCACTGGGCCACAGGCGTGCCCCGATAGGGGCGCGGGGAACTGCGCAACCCCGCAGCGCACCCGCCCAGGAACCGCGTACGGACACCGGAACGCACCCGCCCAGGAACCGCGCACGCCCACGGGAACGCACCCGATAGGGGCGCGGGGAACTGCGCGAACGGCACACGCACCGTTACCGCTGAGGTGGCCGCACCGCCGGAGGGGAAACCATCCGGACCAGCAACGCACCCACCAGGATGCCCCCGGCGACCCAAAGGAGCCCGAAGAGCAGCGCGTCCGCCACCTGAGTGCCGATCTCCGTGCCCCCGAAGGACCCGTAGCTGCCGGCGGGAACCTGCTGCTCCATCCCGTAGCTGCCGATCGCCACCAGGACCAGGAACAGCCCCAGGAACAGCGCGCCCGCCAGCACCCGGTCCGCGGTCCCCGGGTGGCGACGGGCCGCGAGGACGCCCAGGAACACCGCGCACACCGCGCCAGCCGTGAGCGAACCGGCGACCGCCCACCCACCGACCGCGTCGCCGAGTTCGGACAGGCCGAAGGTCTCGCGCTCCCGGCTCCCGCCGCTGCCGGCCTCCACCCCGGTGGCGGCGCCCCAGGAGAAACCGAGCCCGGACACCGCGAAGTTCAGCAGCAGGAACAGGGCGACGGGGTACGAGGAGTAGTCGCCGCCCAGCGAACCGCCGTCCTCGAACTCGTCGTGTTGCAGGTAGACGACGAGCAGGATCACGGCGCACAGGCCCAGGGCGAAGCCCATCGCCCGCAGGGCGGTGCCGAACGCCTGGGTGAGCCGCAGGAGGCCCGGCCGGGCGGCGAGCCAGCCGGCGTGTTCGTCACGGCCGAGGACGACCGCCGACAGCACGGCGCTCAGCAGCAGCGCGCCCGGGACCGCCCACAGCGCCCCGGACATCTCGACGTTCTTGATGGAGGGCCGGGCGAACAGGGCCAGCACCAGCACCCCGCCGGTGACGAGCACGCTGACCCGCACGGCCGCTTCGAGCCCGGAGGTGGCGCCCCGGGCCCACGGCGTGGCCGTCGCCCAGGGGTCCGCCGCGGCGCCGGAGACCGGGAAGCCGAGGGCGGACCGTTGCCGTGTCCGGGTGCGCAGGCCCCGCAGCCCGCCGTAGAGGGCGAGCAGCCACAGGGCCGTGACGGTGAACGGGACCAGTGATATCTCGACCTTCTCGCCGTCCGTGCCGTCCGCGCCGCCGAGCGCCGAGGAGTCCGATCCGTACGTGTCGCCGTAGTCGTCCCCGTAGTCGTCCCCGTAGTCGTCGCCGTATTCGTCGCCCTCCGGTCGGGACTCCTGGAACGTGACGTCCCCGCCCACCGACTGGAGCACCATGCCGAGGCTGACCTGGAAGCGGTCGCCGAAGCCCACGGCATCCGGGTCGGACGTGTCCTGACCGTAGGTGGGCGCGGCGAGCGCGAAGGTGACCGCCACCAGGAGCACCAGCGGCCACACGGCGGCCTGGAGCGCCCCGCCCCAGTCTCCGCCGAACGCCCGCCGCAGGAACGAGCCCGTGCTGGACGGCGGGGCCGGGGGCGGCGGCAGTACGTGACCGGGCGGGTAGGCGGTGAACCCCGGTGCGGCCGGGGGGACCGGTCCGACGGGAGGCGGCGGCGGTGCGCTGGAGGCGATGAGTTCGGGCTCCCCGACGGCCTGGCCGGGGGCCGGTGGGGGCGGGGTGGGTGAGGGTGGGGAGCCGGGCGGCGCGGGCGGGACCTTCGCCGTCGACACCTGGCCGGTGGGCGGTCCGGTCGGCACCGGCGGGGCCTGGGGCGCGGGTGGCGCCGTCGGGGGGTCGGGCACGAGCGGGCGTTCCCGCCCGCAGCTCATGCAGAAGCGCCCCTCTTCGGGAGCAGGTGTTCCGCAGTACGGGCAGTACGACACCATCAGGGCACGCTCCGTCGTCCGGGACCGGGAGTGAGACACCCGCTACGGGGCGCGATCACGTAGTCAACGGACACATCTTCGATGCCGCCGGTTCCCGTCATCCAGACATCTGCGCAAGGAAGTTGGTCCGATTCGACCGGGAGTGGACGGCACCCGTCCCGCAGCGGGGCGCGACCGAGGGGGCTCAGCCCTGTTTGAAGCCCCGGTGCAGGGTCACGATCCCGCCCGACAGGTTCCGCCAGGCGACCCGCGACCAGCCCGCATCCTGCAACATCGCGGCCAACCGGGGCTGGTCCGGCCAGTCGCGGATGGACTCGGCGAGGTACACGTACGCCTCGGGGTTCGAGGACACCGCGCGGGCCACCGGCGGCAGGGCGCGCATCAGGTACTCGCTGTAGGCGGTGCGCAGCGGGGCCCAGGTGGGGTGGGAGAACTCGCAGATGACGACGCGTCCGCCGGGCCGGGTGACGCGCAGCATCTCGCGCAGCGCCCGCTCGGTGCCGTGGACGTTGCGCAGCCCGAAGGAGATGGTGACCGCGTCGAAGGTGTCGTCCTTGAACGGCAGTCGGGTCGCGTCGCCCGCCGTGAGCGGCAGCCAGGGGTTGCGCCGCTTGCCGACCTTGAGCATGCCGAGGGAGAAGTCGCAGGGCACGACGTAGGCGCCGGCGCGGACGAACGGGAGGGAGGAGGTGGCGGTTCCGGCGGCGAGGTCCAGGACCTTCTGCGCGGGCCGGGCGTCCACCGCCTTGGCGACCTCGCGGCGCCAGATCCGGTCCTGTCCGAGGGACAGCACGTCATTGGTGAGGTCGTAGCGTTCCGCGACGTCGTCGAACATCGAGGCGACGTCGTGCGGCTGCTTGTCCAGGGATGCGCGGGTCACCCCCCCATTGTCGCAGCCCCCCGCCGCCCGCCAGGGGCGGGGGCGCTATCGGCGGCGGTGCACGATGCGGCCGGCGCAGACGGTGACGAGGCATTCGCCCGGGGCGCCCGCGCGCGGGTCGCCGTCGAAGGCCGCGAGGTCCGCGCGGGCCGACTCGGCGAGCGCCAGCGGCCGTCCGTCGGGGCGGACGAGGACCCCGGCCCGCTCGGCCGCGGACCGCAGGGCCGGATCGGTGAGGTGGCCGGCCACCACGGCCACGCCGCCCGTGGTGAGGACCGCGTGCACCCGCTCCCGGGGCGAGGGCGCCCCGGGCAGTGCGCCGTCGTGCACCCGCCCGGGGCCGAGCACCCCGGGCCAGGACCGCACCCGGGCGGTGGGGAACCGCTCCCGCAGGACGTCGAGCGCGCCGATCGCGGCGATCCGGTCCCCTCGTACGGCGACCGCGCCGTGCGGCACCGACGGGCCGCCGTCCCAGTCGAGGACCAGTTCCCGGCCGGTGTGGAGGGTCAGCACCGGCGGGTCAGTTGCTGCTGAGGAGCTTGAGTTCGGGGTGCGCGGTGCCCCCGGCGATCGCGGTGGAGGAGATGTGCGACTGCACCCGCTCGTCCACCGGGTCGTTCGCCGGGTCGTCGTGCACCACCAGGTGCTCGTACGTGGTGGCCCGCTGCGCGGGGACCCGCCCGGCCTTGCGGATCAGGTCGATGATCTCCAGCCGGTTGGACCGGTGCTTGGCCCCGGCCGAGGAGACGACGTTCTCCTCCAGCATGATCGACCCGAGGTCGTCCGCGCCGTAGTGCAGGGAGAGTTGTCCGACCTCCTTGCCCGTGGTCAGCCAGGAGCCCTGGATGTGCGCAACGTTGTCGAAGAAGAGCCGGGCGATCGCGATCATGCGCAGGTACTCGAAGAGGGTGGCCTGCGTACGGCCCTTGAGGTGGTTGTTCTCCGGCTGGTACGTGTACGGGATGAAGGCGCGGAAGCCGCCCGTCCGGTCCTGGACGTCCCGGATCATCCGCAGGTGCTCGATGCGCTCGGCGTTGGTCTCGCCGGTCCCCATGAGCATGGTGGACGTGGACTCGACGCCCAGGCCGTGCGCCGTCTCCATGATCTCCAACCAGCGCTCGCCGCTCTCCTTGAGCGGGGCGATGGCCTTGCGCGGGCGGGCCGGCAGCAGCTCCGCGCCGGCCCCGGCGAACGAGTCGAGCCCGGCCGCGTGGATGCGGGTGACGGCCTCCTCCACGGAGACCTTGGAGATCCGCGCCATGTGATCGACCTCGGAGGCCCCGAGGGAGTGGATGACGAGCTGCGGGAACGCCCCCTTGATCGCGGCGAAGTGCTCCTCGTAGTACTCGACGCCGTAGTCGGGGTGGTGGCCGCCCTGGAACATGATCTGGGTGCCGCCGAGTTCGACGGTCTCGGCGCAGCGGCGCAGGATGTCGTCGAGCTCGCGCGTCCAGCCCTTCTTCTTGTCCTTGGGGGCCGCGTAGAAGGCGCAGAACTTGCACGCCGTCACGCACACGTTGGTGTAGTTGATGTTCCGCTCGATGATGTACGTCGCGATGTGCTCGGTCCCCGCGTACCGCAGCCGGCGGGCGGCGTCGGCGGCGGAGCCCAGGGCGTGCAGCGGCGCGTCCCGGTACAGGTCGAGGGCTTCCTCGGGGGTGATCCGGCCACCCGCGGCGGCACGGTCGAGGATGGGCTGGAGGCCGGCCTTCTCGGTCACCGGGCGGTCCCTTTCGGCAGGGGTTGGTCGGTCCGATCCAGCGTACGTCAGCGGGGTGCGGCCCCTGGGAACGGGCCGCCGTCAGGCCCCGTACCCGCCGAGCAGGACGCCGACGAGGGCCCCGCCGAGCAGGAACGGCCCGAAGGGGATGGCCGTGCGCCGGGTCGCGCGCCGCCGCAGCACCAGCACCGCCCCGTACAGCGCGGCGAACAGGAACCCGGCGAAGGTGCCGACGAAGACGGCCCCCCAGCCGTACCAGCCGAGGGCGGCCCCGAGCGGCAGGGCGAGCTTCACGTCACCGAAGCCCATGCCGTCGGGGTTCACCAGGAACAGGACGAGGTATCCGGCGCCCAGGGCCAGCGCACCGAGCAGGGCGCCCGACCAGCTGCCCCCGTGGCCGGGGACCAGGGCGGCGGCGCCCAGGAGCACGGGTGCGGCGGCGGCGAGCGGCAGGGTCAGCACGTCTGGCAGCCGCTTCACCGCCAGGTCCACGAGCGCGAGCAGCACCGCCGGCGGTGCCAGCAGCAGCCAAACGGCGACTTCCGGCCGTACTCCGGTGGTGCCCGCGAGCAGCGCGCACGCCCCCGCCGTCACCCCCGCGACCAGGGGCGTCCCGGGACCGAGACGGCCCTCGGCGCAGCGCGCCGGGCCCAGCCAGCCGCGCACCCCGGGAGGCAGCGGGTGGCCCTGCGGGCCGTGCGCGCGCCAGGGGTCGCCGGGCTCCACCGACAGGCGGTACGCCACCCGGGGGAGCAACGCACCGGCGGCGAGCCCCCACAGCGCCGCCACCACCGTCACGACCGCCCCACCCGTCCCCATGCCGTCCCCGCTCCCTGGCCGTCGGCCCGCCGCCCACCGCTCGCGGGGTCCACCCTGGCCACCCCGGCGCCCGCCTGGATACCGTTTCCGCGTCCCGGGACGGACGTTGGCCGAAATCACACCGTCAGCGGCAGGACGCAACCGTGGGCCCGGTCCCCGTCGTCACCGCACGCGAGGGCCCGACCCGCGGGTGGGGGTCTCACCGGGGGCACGCAGCGAGGAGACGACACATGCGCACGGTCACGACGGGGTCCGGCGGCGGGCTCCGGGCTCCCGGGTGGACGGCACGGTCCGCCGCGGCGTTCGCACTGGCGACGACCCTGCTGCTCACCGGCTGCGGAGGCGGGTCGAAGGACGGGGCGACGGAGCGGGCCGCCCCCGCGCCCACGCTCAGCGCCTCCGTCGCGCCGCTCGAAACCGGCAGCGCCCTGCCGCGCACCGAACGCCCCGACGTCACCCTCCCCCGTGACCTGACGGAACGGTACGAGACCTGGGTGACCCACGACTCCGAGCGGGACCTGGTGATGGGCGACGCCGGCCTGGCCCAGGGCACGGTCCTGGACGCGCTGGTCGGCGGCGAGACCACCACGGGGGCGGTGGAGTTCTTCTTCACCGGGAAGGCCCTGTCGGCGGTCCGCGCGTACACCCGCGACAGCGCCGCCTCCGGCTCCCGGCCCACCGGCTTCGTCCGCTACTTCAAGCCGGAACTCACCCTCCCCGACGGCCTGTTCGACCTTCCGGAACGGCCCCGTGCGGCCCTGTCCTTCTGCGCCGACGAATCGCGGCTGTCCCCCAAGAACCGGGTGACCGGCAAGGTCGGCCCGGCCCCGCGCGGGGCGGACGCACTCGTGTTCTACGAGACCCGGCTCCGGCTGAGCGACCGGGGCGTGTGGCAGACCTTCGAACTCGCCACGGAGCGCGGCGCCGCGGAATGCGCCCCGTGACCCGGCGGACCTCCCCCGTAGCTCAGGAGACCTTCCTCAGTTGGGCCTGGGGATTGCCCGCCCGCGTGTTGTCGGACTCGTACCGCAGGCCCTCCGCGGTCGGCACCAACCGGACCTCGTGGGCCTCGGTCGTGCACTGGTACGGGTTCGACTCCAGGGGACGGCCGGTGGCGACGAGGCGCTTCTCGTCGGCGCTGCGCAGCACCAGGACGTTCTCGCAGACCCCGTCGATCGGGTCGACCTGCCGGAACGTCCCGACCGTGGCGCCCGTCGCGGCCTGCCGGACGGTGACGGTGAAGGTGCCCATCGGCAGGGTGTCGGACAGGGCGTAACCCTCGCCCTCCCAGGTGCCCAGGTACCGCTCGGGCACCGCCAGTTGCTTGGCGTCGGAGGAGCCCGGGGAACGGTCATCCGCGTCGCCCCCGCCGAACAGGTCGAACACGAACGCCGAGCCCACCGTGACGGCGGCCAGGGCGCCCGCCACGACCAGGGCGATCGTGCAGCTCACCCTGCGCCCCCGGCCGCGGACGTCCGCCGTGCGTTCGGCGCTCGCCTCCACGGAGATCCGGCCGGGCTGCGCGGTGTCGATCGGGGCCTCGGCGAGGGCGGCGGAGGTCGACGCCGGGGCGACGGCCACGGGCGGGAAGGGCGGCGGCGGCCCCACCCGGCCACCGCCGGGCAGGGTCGTTCCGGGGCCGCCCACGGACGAGCTGGTGAACGGGACCGGGCCGGTGGGGCCGGCGGCAGGTTCCGGGGGTGCCGGGGGTTCCGGGGGTTCCCGGTGCGGGACCGCGTCCAGGTCCAGCAGGCCCACCGCGACCCGGCTCACCTCGGCCACCAGCGCCGTCGGCAACCAGCCGGCCGCCACCAGCGGGGCGGTGCCCTCGGGCGCCAGTCGCCGCACCAGTTCCGCGGCGTCCGGCCGGTCGCCGGGGTCCTTCGCCAGACAGGCGGCCACGACCTCGCGCAGTTCCCCGGTGACCCCGGACAACTCCGGCTCCTCGTGGACGACCCGGTAGAGCAGCGAGGCCGAGGAGTCCCCGGGGAACGGGGACGCGCCGCTCGCGGCGAAGGCCAGGACCGCGCCGAGCGAGAAGACGTCCGCCGCGACCGTGACGTCCCCGCCGAGGATCTGCTCGGGAGCCATGTAACCGGGCGAACCGATGGAGACGCCGGTGGAGGTGAGGGTGGAGGTGCCGTCGGTCGCCCGGGCTATGCCGAAGTCGATCAGCCGCGGCCCGTCGAGGGCGAGGAGCACGTTCGAGGGCTTCACGTCGCGGTGGACGAGCCGCAGCCCGTGCACCCGGACCAACGCTTCGGCGAGCCCCGCACCGAGGGTGCGGACCGTGTGCGCGGGAAGCGGTACGGGCCCGTCCGGGCCGGCGACCGCGCGGGCCAGCGAGGGGCCCGCGACGTAGCCGGTCGCCACCCAGGGCACCGCGGCGGTCGGGTCGGCGTCCAGGACGGGGGCCGTCCAGTCGCCGCCGACCCGACGGGCGGCGGCCACCTCACGGCGGAACCGGGCCCGGAACTCCTCGTCGCGCGCGAAGTGCGGGTGCACGACCTTGACGGCGACCGTCCGGCCGCCGGCGCTGCGCCCGAGGTAGACCCGGCCCATCCCACCGGAGCCTAGGCGGCCGACCAGGCGGTAGGGGCCGATGGAGGTCGGCTCGTCGACGTCGAGTGGTTGTACGGTGCCCGGCTGCACGACGTCGGCCTCCCCCAGAAGCACATGGCTGTGCGCAGCAGCGTAGCCCCGTGCGATGCGGGGCGGTGCGGGGCCGTCGGGGCGGCGTTGCGGGCCGGTGCGGATTCACCCGTCCCGTAGGAGTCCTCCGGGCCCGGACGCCCCCTCAGCCGCCGTTCGTGGAAAACCCGTTGCCGGGGACGCTCCCGTTCGTCCCGCAAATGCCCTCGTAATTGACGCCGGACATGATTGGCCCGTCGAACAGGACCGGCTCGTTCCGCAAGGAGTGGGGACCGCGCCCGGTTCCGTCCCCCCGGCCCCGGGATCGGAAGGACCGTCGGGGGTTAGGGAAATTTCCGGTGACGCCCCGGGGAATTCCAGGACGCCGTCAGCACGCTTTGACGCCGCTAAAGCGATTCACGCGGAATGCGCACGGCCACCGCACGGAAACCCGGTACCGCCCGGTTCCGTCGTGTTCCGTTCCGTCGTGCTCCGTTCCGTTGCGTTCCGTTCCGACCCGTTCGGGTTCGTTGCGCGACGTTCGGGTTCGTTGCAGGGCGTTCGTTTGCGGTGCGGGGCACCCCGGCCTGGGTGCCCCGCTCACGGTTGGAGGAGTCGCACCCGGACGTCCGCCGGGAACCCGGTCGTCGGGCCCACCCGACGGGCGAACTCGGAGACGGCGGCCAGCTGCGGAGCGGCGAAACGGAAGTCGAGCGTCCGGAAGTACCGTTCCAGCACCTCCGTGTCGAACGTCTCCCACCGCGCGGCCTGTTCGGCCACCTTGGTGACCTCCTCCAACGACAGGTCACGGGAGGCGAGGAACGCCTCGTGCACCTGCCGCACCACCTCGGGCTCCCGCTCCAGGTAGTCGCGACGGGCCGCCCACACGGCGAACACGAAGGGCAGCCCCGTCCACTCCTTCCACAGCGCACCCAGGTCGTGCACCTGGAGCCCGAGCCGGGGCGCGTAGTGCAGGTTCGCCCGCAGGGCCGCGTCCCCGATCAGCACCGCCGCGTCCGCCTCCTGCATCATCAGACCCAGGTCCGGCGGGCAGGTGTAGTAGTCGGGGCGCACGCCGAAGCGCTCGGCCAGCAGGAGTTGCGCCAGGCGCACGGAGGTCCGCGAGGTGGAACCCAGGGCGACCCGGGCCCCGTCCAGCTGGTCCAGCGGCACTTGAGAGACGATCACGCAGGACATGACCGGGCCGTCGCAGCCCACCGCGATGTCGGGGAAGGCGACCAGGTCGTCCGCGTGCTTCAGGAACTCCACGAGGGTGATGGGCCCGATGTCCAGCCGGCCCTCCACGAGGTGCTCGCTCAGCTGTTCGGGGGTGTCCTTCATCAGTTCGAGGTCGAGGAGCGTTCCGGTCCGCGCGAGCCCCCAGTACAGGGGTACGCAGTTCAGGAACTGGATGTGCCCGACACGGGGCCGGGTACGGCCGGCGGCCGAGGGCGCGGTGGCGTCCTGGACCGGCAGGGGTGCCGCGGGAGAATTGTCCACATCGCGAGGCTAGCCCGCGGGGGCGCGCGGCGGGCGCAGGGGGGCGCCCGGCACGGTGCGCCGGACGGCGGTCCGGGCAGTGGGTGGGCAGCGGGTCGGGCCTCGCGCGCCAGTGGCAAGGGGCAGCGGGTTATGCCCCGTCACTTTGCCGAACTATTGGCTCCTACACGGCCCCGGCATGGCCCCCAGAGGGCTTCCACATGGGCTCCGACGTCGCCCCGGCGCGGCTCCGACACGACACCCTCGCGTCAAGGCCAACGGCCCGACTCAAACATCCGGGTGACGTGATCTTGACCTCTATCGCTTTCCCGGGGCTCCGTGCTAAGCTCAACGCAAGTTGCAGTTTGGTTTCCCTTGCAGTACAGAGCCTGCGGAGCATGTAACCCGCAGGCTTTTGTCGTTTTCAGACTTTTGCAGTTGTTACAACAGCAGGTTCTGGAGCAGGGCAACCCTTTGGCCCAAGGAGGGCTTATGGCTACCGGAACCGTGAAGTGGTTCAACGCCGAAAAGGGCTTTGGTTTCATCGCCCAGGAAGGCGGGGGCCCCGATGTCTTCGTCCACTACTCCGCGATCAACGCGGCCGGGTTCCGCTCCCTTGAGGAGAACCAGGCCGTGAGCTTCGACGTCACGCAGGGCCCGAAGGGCCCGCAGGCGGAGAACGTCACCCCGCTGTAGCGGGACTCCCGAGGTCACTCGGGGACCGATCCGGAACGGATAGCAGTACCCAAGGAGCCCCGCTCCCTCCGCGCCTGCCGCGGCGGGAGGCGGGGCTCCTGCCTGTTCCGCCCGCGTCACGGGTCGGGCGCCCGCTTCACGGGTCGGGCAACAGGGCGGGGTCCACCGGGTCGGCGGGGCAGGAACGCCCCGAAGCGGGCAGGTCCCCCTCCAGGAAGAACGCGTCCACCACCCGCTTCACGCACTTGGACGAGGTGTAGGCGCCGTGGCCCTCGCCCCGGTTGTCCAGGACGACGGCCGAGTCACCGAGACGGCGGGCGGTCTCGACGGTCCACCGGTAGGGCGTGGCGGGGTCCCCGCGCGTGCCCACCAGCAGGAACTTGGGCGTCGGAACGTCGTGGATCGAGCGGACGAAGTCACTGCCCGGCGGGTAGCCCGTACACAGCAGGACCTGACTCAGCTGGGTGGGACCGAAGACGGGCGAGGCGGCGGTGTAGTCGGCGAGCAGCCGTTCGTACGCCGGGCCGGACAACTCGGCGGCGGTCGGCCGGTCGGGGTCGTCCGCACAGTTGACGGCGACCAGCGCGGCCGATCCGTTGTCCAGGGGCACGACGGGCACGTCCTCGCCCCGGGGGTGGGGGGCGCCGGTGACCGGGACCGGCATGGAGGTCGCCAGCAGCGGGATCGGGTCGTCGTCCTCGATCAGCGAGGTCAGGGCGAGGGACAGCGCCGGCCAGTTGGACTGGCTGTACAGCGTGGCCGACAGCGCGGAGACCAGGGTGTCGACCGTGAACAGCGAACCGTCGTAGAGGGTGATCGGCTCGGCCGTGACGCGCTCGACCAGTCGGGTGACGGCACGCTTGGCGTCCCGGGCGTTGGTCCCGAGCGGACAGTGGGGGCGGGCGGCGCACCAGGTGGCGAAGTCGTCCAGGGCCCGCTGCCGCCCCTCCGCGGTCACCAGGCCCTGTTCGACCAGCGGCTCGGTGAGGGTGTCGACGCCGTCGAGGACCATCCGGCCGACGCGGTGCGGGAACTCGGCGGCGTACGCGGCACCGAGCCGGGTCCCGTAGGAGAAGCCCAGGTAGTTGAGACGGTCGTCCCCGAGGGCGTGCCGGATGACGTCCAGGTCACGGGCGGCGTTGATGGTCCCCACGTACGGCAGCACGGGGCCCGAGTCGCGGCGGCACTGCGCGTAGTGGGCGTCCGCCTGCGCGACGAAGACGTCCGGGTCCGCGCCGGTGAAGACGGGCGGAGCGCTGTCGCCGCAGCTGACGGGGGAGCTCCGGCCGACACCGCGCGGGTCGAAGGTGACCACGTCGTACGCGTCGGTGAACTCGTTGAAGGTCCTGCCGAAGCCGGCGAGGGTGACGATGCCGGGGTCGCCCGGGCCGCCGAAGTTCAGCAGCAGCGAGCCTTCGGGGTCGTCGGTGGTGGCCGTGATGCGGGCCAGGGCGATGCGCAGGGTGCCCTTGTCCGGGGCGGCGTAGTCGAGGGGGACGGTGACCTCCGCGCAGGTCATGTCCTCCGGGTTCTGCGGTAGGTCCTCGCAGGGGTGCCAGGTGGCGCGTTGCTCGTAGAACGGGCGCAGGTCCGGCTGCTCTGCGCGGTCCGGCCGGTCGGGGCTGGTCGGTTGCGCCGGGGCGGTCACTGTGAGTAGCGCTGCTGCCAGGGCTGCGGAACGTATCCGTAGCGTGCGCTTCGCGCGCATCGCGCCCTCCAGTGGGGGGAAGGTGCACTCACCTCACCATAGGAGTGGTGAGGTGACCCCGCGCTACGAAGTTCCGTCCGGGGTGCTCGGGGCTCTTGCGGTGCGCTGCACTCTGCGGGTGCGTCGTGGTTGCTCGCGCAGTTCCCCGCGCCCCTTGGGTGCGTTCACCTGTGCGTGCGTTGTCCCCGCGCCCCTGGGTGGGTGCCTCCCCGGGTCCGTCGTTCACCGCGGGTGCGTCGTGGTTGCCCGCGCCGTTCCTCGCGCCCCTATCGGGGCGCCCCCCTGCTGGGTGGCCTGGCGGTCGGGGCGTTCAGCGGGTCGATCAGGGGCGCGGGGAACTGCGCGAAGCCCCAGCGCACCGAACTGGACAACTCACGCCGAGCAGGACGTCCCGACAGGGGCGCGGGGAACTGCGCGAAACCGGAGCGCACCGGACGGGACAACGCACGCACAGGTGAACGCACCCAGGGGGCGCGGGTATCCCTGTTTGGGGCAGGGGGAGTGCGGGGATCCGCGCGACGATGGGCCCGTGGTCACCACAGGAGCGAACAACCTAGGCGGATTCCTGCGCAGCAGGCGCGAACGTCTGACCCCAGAGGCCGCAGGCATAGCACCCGGCATCACCCATCGGCGCGTCCCGGGACTCCGCAGGGAGGAGCTGGCCGAACTCGCCGGGGTCAGCATCGGCTACTACACCCGGCTCGAACAGGGAGCCAGCAGCAGCGCTTCGCCCGCGGTCGTCGACGCGCTGGCCGCAGCGTTGCGACTGGACCCGTCCGAACACGAACACCTGCGCGTGCTCGCCGCCCCGAGAAGGCCGACCCGCTCCCGTGCGCACCGCAGCAAGCTGAGGCCGTCGGTGCGCGATCTGCTGGCCGCCGTCCCCACAGCAGCGGCGATCGTGATCGACCACCGCGCCGACGTCCTGGCGTGGAACCGTCTCGGTCACGCGCTCCTGGCCTGTCACCTCGACGTCGACGCCCCGGACGCACGCATCCGGCCGAACATCGCACGCATGCTGTTCCTCGATCCGCACCACCGCGCGCTGTACTGCGACTGGGCCGGCAAGGCGCAGGTCACGGTCGCCGCCCTGCACCAAGCAGTCGCCCGGCACCGGTCCGACGCCGGCCTCGAACACCTCGTGGGCGAACTCGTCTCCGAGAGCGTGGAGTTCGCCCGACTGTGGGCGCGGCGTCCCGTTCGCACCTGCTCGTCCTACCTGCGCGCGCTCGACCATCCCCTCGTCGGACGGATGACCCTGTCGAACGAGACGGTCACCCTGCCCGACGACGACCAGCAGCTCGGGCTGTTCTACGCCCGCCCCGGCACCCCCGACGCCGACGCCCTCGCCCTGCTGGCACAGAGCATCGACCGACGATCCGCGCCGGACGCCCCGTCGCAGAAGGAGAACGCACGATGAAGATCATCACGGTGGGCGGCGCCGGCACCATCGGGCGCCGGCTGGTGCCCGCGCTCCGGGCCCGGGGCCACGAGGTCGTCGTGGCCGGACGCACCTCGGGTGACGTCCACGTCGATCTGACCTCGCACGAGACCATCGAGGCCATGTACGGCGAGGTCGGGGCGGTCGACGCGGTCGTGAGCATCGCGGCGCACGGTGAGCTCGACGACTTCCGGACGCTGACGAGGGAAGCGCTGTACGAGAACATGCGCGCCAAGCTCTTCGGCCAGGCCGATCTGGTCCTCACCGGTCAGCACCACGTCGCCGACGGCGCCTCCTTCACCCTGACGTCCGGCGTCTTCGCCGACCGCCCGTGGCCGAACGTCACCGGTGGGGGCGTCATCAGCGGCTCCCTGCACAGCTTCGTCCTGTCAGCCGCGATCGAGTTGCCGCGGGACCTGCGGATCAACGTGGTCAGCCCGACGCTGATCGGCGACTCCGTCGACGAGTTCGGCGAGCACTTCCCCGGCCTGCGACCGGTGCCGATGGACGAGCTGGTCGATCACTACGTCGCCTGCGTCGAAGGCGACGGCACCGGCCGGATCATCCGCGCGTACGGCCTCGATTTCGCGAAGGCCCACGCGGGGGGCGCGCACCTGGGATCGTCGGGAGGATGACCCGGATACGCCCGCGGCTGACCACCGCTGCCCCGTCCCTCGCCCTGCTCGCCCTCATGGCAGCCGGCTGCGGCCTCCCGAACGCGGACCCCGACTCCGACGCTCCCCCGTCGGCGCCCCCGCCGTCCGTCACGGACGAATGGACCGAGCGGGTCGCGGAGAACCACGCGTACCGCAAGCAGGCGTCGATCACCGCCGAGCAGCGGCGGGAAGCCGGGCCCGGGGCCGAGGCGTTGGCCACGGCCCTGCGGAAACTCGCGGACTCCGACAGCACCACCGAAGCGGCCCTGCGCACCGCGACCGCCCGGGCGCTCGGCTTGCGGCCCGAGCACATCGAGTCGGTGGGCGACCGGTTCGCCCCGCTGCGCAGTGCGCTGGTGGGCGGCGGCGAGGGCCGCGTGTGCGTCAACGGCACGGTCCACCCCACCGGCGAGGTGGAGACGGAGGTCGTCGGCCGCACCGCGGACGGCACCTGCATCCCCGGCCTGGGCAAGTACTGACCCCCACCCGGGCCGAACGGGCTGGCCAGCCCGGCGGCCGGGGAACAGCCGCAGGCACCCCTTCGGGCTCGCGCGAAGCGGCACCGCGAGGGACTGCCATATGCTGGACACTTCATTGACTGCAAACCGTCGTGCTCATCGGCGCGCACCGCCGCCGGCCGTGACCCGGCGACCGGCCCACCGGAGGGCGCTCGGAAAACGGGAGCGAGAATGACATCTGGAGCCGTCGAGGACACCCACGCACCGGCGGAGGGCTTGCGGGCGGAGATAGCGCGCCTCGACCGCCGCGTGGCCGAGCTGGAGGCGGAGCGCCGCAGATACGCGCACGGCTCCGGCTCCCTCACGCTCGATGAATTCCTCGAACCGGTCCGTCTCTCCCGTCGGGCCTGGGACCTGCGGCGGGCGAGCGGGGAGCAGCAGCACAAGGTGATCAAGGTGGTCCGGCCGTCCGCGGTGACGCTGCCCCTCTCCTCCCCCTTCCGCCGGGAGCCGCCGCGCAAGCCGGAGGACCAGCAGCCCGAATACCTTGAGCAGTTCGATGACCGCACCCTCTTCTACGACGCCTTCCAGCACGGCGACGACGTATGGCTGAGCGGCCCGCCGGTGAGCAACCTCAAAGCGCCGCTCAGCAACGGGGCCTGGCGCGTCGACGGCGTCGACGTCACGGGCGACCTCGGTCTCCGCGACTGGGGCCGCACGCAGCGCTCGGTGATCACGGGGGCCGGTGCGGGCCGCGAGCTGTCCTTCAGCCTGGGGAACGACAGGTTCAGCGCGGACATCGCGCCGAACGAGTCGGACCTCTTCGCCGGGCAGCGCACGATCATCACGAAGTCCAAGGACAACGACCTCGTCTGGATCCAGGACTTCCTGCGCTACTACCACCTCGTGCACGGGGTGACCGGAATCGTCTTCTACGACAACAATTCCACGCGCTACACCCCGCAGGACGTCGCCGACGCCATCGCGGAGGTGGACGGGATCACCACGGCCGTCGTCGTGGACTGGCCCTTCCCCTTCGGACCGCAGGGCGGCCCCAACAAGGTCTGGGACTCGGACTACTGCCAGTACGGGCTCCTGGAGCACGGCCGCTTCCGCTATCTGTCCCAGGCGGCCGGTGTGATCAGCGCGGACATCGACGAGCTGATGCTCTCCGATGACGGCCGGTCCGTCTTCGATCATGCCGTCGAGTCGGAGACCGGCGTCGTGATGTTCTCCGGCTACTGGATGGCCAAGGCGACGCGCACCCCCATGGCCTCCGACCGCCAGCGCCGCTTCACCGACTACCACCACCGTTCCAAGGGCACGACGACGGTGAAGTGGGCGGCCCTGCCGGGCGTCGTGGACGAGATGACCACGCAGTGGCGCGTGCACAGCGTCGCAGGCTCGGGAGCCGCGAAGACCGACAAGATCCACCACCGGCACTTCGCAGGTGTGAACAACGGCTGGCGTTACGACCGCTCCGAGGACGTCGCCCAGCCGGACGCCCACGTCTACGACCCGCGCATGAGCCGCGTCCTCGACCTCGTCTTCGGCTCCAACCCCGAAGAAGTCCGGGGCACCCGGTAGCCGCCCGCCTCACCCGGCAGGTTCCTCCCCGCGCACCCGCAGGACCGCGCCGACACGCCCGTGGGGCCCGCCGTTCTCGGCGGGCCCCACGGGCGTGAGCGGCACCCCGGGAACCCGGGGGTCAGAGGTCAGGCAGCAGCGGGAGCCGGGCCCCGGTCCTGCGGGACGGGAGCGACGGCACCCGCCTCGTCGATCGGCGAGGCCGACGCGTTGTTGTACGCGTCGTGGTCGAGGATCTTCTCGCGGGCCGAGACGATCACCGGAACCAGCGCCTGGCCGGCGACGTTCGTGGCGGTGCGGATCATGTCGACGATCGGGTCGATCGCGAGGAGCAGGCCGACGCCCTCGATCGGCAGGCCCAGCGTCGACAGGGTCAGCGTCAGCATGACCGTGGCGCCGGTGAGGCCGGCCGTGGCCGCGGAGCCGACCACCGAGACGAAGGCGATCAGGATGTAGTCACCGAGGTTGAGGTCGACCTTGAAGATCTCCGCGACGAAGATCGCCGCGATGGCCGGGTAGATCGCGGCGCAGCCGTCCATCTTGGTCGTGGCGCCGAACGGCACGGCGAAGGACGCGTACTCCTTCGGGACGCCCAGGCGCTCGGTGACGCGCTGGGTCAGCGGCATCGTGCCCACGGAGGAGCGGGAGACGAAGGCGAGCTGGATCGCGGGCCAGGCACCCTTGAAGAACTGGAGCGGGTTGACCTTGGCGACGACCGCCAGCAGCGTCGGGTACACGCCGAAGAGCACCAGGAGGCAGCCGACGTACACGGCGGCGGTGAAGACGGCGTAGTCGCCGATCAGGTCCCAGCCGTAGGTGGCGATGGCGTAGCCGATGAGGCCGACGGTGCCGAGCGGGGCGAGCTGGATGACCCACCACAGGGCCTTCTGGAGGAGTTCGAGGACGGCCTCGCTGAGGCTGAGGATCGGCTTGGCGCGGTCACCGATCTTCAGCGCGGCGATACCGGCGACGGCGGCCAGGAAGACGATCTGGAGGACGTTCAGCTCGGTGAACGGCGTGATCACGTCGGTGGGCACGATGCCGGTGAGGAAGTCGATCCAGGAGCCGGTGTTCTTCGGCTCGCCGCCGTCCTTGGGGGTCAGGCCGGTGCCCGAGCCCGGGTTGGTCACCAGGCCGATGACCAGGCCGATCGCCACGGCGATCAGCGAGGTGATCATGAACCAGAGGAGTGTGCGGGAGGCCAGCCGCGCGGCGTTGTTGACCTTCCGGAGGTTGGTGATCGACACCAGGATGGCGAAGAACACCAGCGGGCCCACGGCGAGCTTCAGCAGCCCGACGAAGATGTCGCCGATCTTCTCCAGCGTGGTCTGCAGCCACGAGATGTCGAAGTATCGGGACAGCCAGCCCAGGGCCACACCGAGTACGAGACCGATGAGTATCTGGGCCCAGAAGGGCACCGGGAACTGCCGCTTGGCCGGTGTCACCGGCTGTGACGGCGTGTTCGTGGCGGGGACGGACACGAGGACACTCCCTTGGGGGTGATGGGGGTCGGGGGGTGGTGCTGGCGGCGCGGCGCTGCCCTGGGGAACGGGTGCCCGAAGGCTCGGGGCAGGGGCGGGAAGCACCACCGGATCGGCCGGCGGTCGCGCACGGGGGTCCGGACGGGCCTGGGAACGGGGCGGGTCCGGCGGGGGAACTCAGAAGCGGCGACAGGCCGCGCGGGGGTGACGACAGGCCGCGGAGAGACAGCGGCACAGGTCCACGTGCAGGCGCGCCACGAGCGGGACGCCCATGGTGGTCATGGGCGACGGACCCATGACGGAGCGACGCGCGGCGGTGGACTTCATGCCACACACGTTAACACTTGTACTTTCAGGTCCTCAAAGCCCCACTTTGACCTCGGTGCCGGGGTCCGCACTCTCGGTTCCATGCCCTGATGGTCCCCAACAGCCCCCGCACGCACACCACATGAAACAGGCCGACTCCTCGTCACGGCGAGGAGCCGGCCCTTTACCTGAGACATACCTCACGCCCGCGGAACGCGGTTCACGCGCGCGTGGACCTCGCGTCCTCCACGAGGTCCACCAGGTGGTCCTCCTGCCTGGCGGAGCGGTCGAACCCGGCCTTGGCCCGGTCGACGCGGTGGACGATCTGCCCGGAGGCGACGTCGCGCTGCTTGCGCAGCATGACGAAGCTGAGCGGCGCGGAGACCACCATGGCGAGCAGCAGGATCCACAGGCCGTTGGAGGAGCCGAGCCCGCGGGGGAGCAGACCCGCGTAGACGAGGGCCCAGACGAGCCCCAAGCAACCCGCGAAGATCCCCAGGCGCATCAGTGTGTAGCGGAGCATGATCCACTCTTCCGTTCCGACAGTGGGCGCATATCAGTGAAGCACTACGCCCTCGGCGGCCGTCAGCCGGGTGGGACGCTCGGCGCGCCGGACCCGCCCGTCCGGCCCTCGGCGGACGCCCTCAGCGGTCAGGTGAGCGGCAGCAGCATGGTGACGTCGTCGCGGTCGTCCCCCGGGGCGACCCGGATCGCGTCGGGCACCCGTCCGACCTCCTTGTACCCGCAGGAGGCGTAGAACCGCTCCAGCCCGAGACCGCCGCGGCAGGTCAGCCGGAGGGCTTCGACGCCGGGCACGGTGCGCGCCATGTCCGCGGCGGCGGCCATGAGGTCCCGCCCGTAGCCCTTGCCCTGGTGCCGGGGGTGGACCATCACCGTGTACAGCCACAGCCAGTGGCGCATCAACCGGTGCTGGTTGGCGGTGAGGAACGCGGTCGCGGCGACCTCGTCGCGGTCGTCGCGGCCGATGAGCAGGCGGGTGCGACCCTCGGCCATCGTCGCGAAGTGTTTGACCACCTCGGGCCGGACCTCCCGGGCGCTCACGGGCGGCACGAAGCCCACCGCGCCGCCCGCGTTGGAGACGTCCACCCAGAGGCCGACCAGCCCGTCACGGAGCTCCTCGTCAATGGAGGGGTCCACAGTGAATGTAAGGGTCATAGTCGTATTCTAATCATTACGTCAGGGTGGTCGTTCCGGGTGCCGCCGGGCGCCTCCCCCGGGAACGACCGTGCCCCCGTACGCGCTTCGGCAGGCGAGGCGTACGGGGGCACGGCGGCGTCCACTCGGACCCGCGCGGAGGGTTCGGAACCGCGCGGTGGGTTCAGACCCGCATCGGCTGCGGCGACTCCCGCCGCTCGGGGTCGGGACCGTCGTACTCGCGGATGATCTCGTACCGCGTGTTCCGCTCCACCGGCCGGAAACCGGCGTCCCGGATCAGCTCCAGCAGATCGTCACGGGTCAGCTTGTTCGGGGTGCCGAAGTCGTCCGCGTCGTGCGTGATCTTGTACTCGACGACCGAGCCGTCCATGTCGTCGGCGCCGTGCAGCAGGGCGAGCTGCGCGGTGTGCAGTCCGTGCATCACCCAGAAGCACTTCACGTGCTGCACGTTGTCGAAGAGCAGTCGGGAGACGGCGAAGGTCTTCAGGGCCTCCGCGCCGGTGGCCATGGTGGTCTGCGCCTGGATGCGGTTGCGGACCTTGCCGTCCTTCACGTCCACGAAGTCGTGCTGGTAGCGCAGCGGGATGAAGACCTGGAAACCGCCGGTCTCGTCCTGGAGCTCACGCAGCCGCAGTACGTGGTCGACCCGGTGGCGCGGCTCCTCGATGTGGCCGTACAGCATCGTCGACGGGGTCTTGAGCCCCTTCTCGTGGGCCAGCCGGTGGATGCGCGACCAGTCCTCCCAGTGCGTGCGGTGGTCCACGATGTGCTGGCGGACCTCCCAGTCGAAGATCTCCGCCCCGCCGCCGGTCAGCGATTCGAGGCCGGCGTCGATCAGCTCGTCCAGGATCTCGCTCGCAGTGAGCCCCGAGATCGTCTCGAAGTGGTGGATCTCGGTGGCGGTGAACGCCTTCAGCCCGACGTTCGGCAGGGCCTCCTTGAGGGCCCGCAGCGAACGCGGGTAGTACCGCCACGGGAGCGAGGGGTGCAGACCGTTGACGATGTGCAGCTCGGTGAGGTGGTCGCCCTCCATCTCCTTGGCCAGCCGCACGGCCTCCTCGATGCGCATGGTGTACGCGTCCTTCTCCCCCGGCTTGCGCTGGAAGGAGCAGTACGCGCACGACGCGGTGCACACGTTCGTCATGTTCAGGTGGCGGTTGACGTTGAAGTGGACCACGTCACCGTTCTTGCGGGTGCGCACCTCGTGTGCGAGACCGCCGAGCCAGGCCAGGTCGTCGCACGCGTACAGCGCGACACCGTCCTCGCGGGTCAGCCGCTCACCGGCGCGGACCTTCGCCTCCAGTTCGCGCTTCAGCCCGACGTCCATGCCCCTGCCTCTCTCGCCCTGCCTGCCGTGTGCGGCCCCGTCCGCGGTGCCGGTGCGGGGCCCTGTTCGGTCCGCCCACCGGGAGCGTCCGTCCGGAGCGCACGCGCGCTCCACCGTACGCCTAGACCTCTTCGGGCAGGTCCCCGACCCTGTTCTCCCACTTGGTGGAGAGCACGATCGTGGTCCGGGTCCGGGAGACGCCCTTGGTGCCGGACAGCCGCCTGATCGTCTTCTCCAGCCCGTCGACGTCCCCGACGCGCACCTTCAACATGAACGAGTCGTCGCCCGCGATGAACCAGCAGTCCTCGATCTCACTGAGGTCCCGCAGCCGCTGGGCCACGTCCTCGTGGTCGGCCGCGTCGGAGAGGGAGATGCCGATCAGGGCGGTGACGCCGAGCCCCAGGGATGCCGAGTCGACGCTCGCGCGGTAGCCCGTGATGACCCCGGCCGCCTCCAACCGGTTGATCCGGTCGGTCACGCTGGGGCCGGAGAGCCCCACGAGGCGACCCAGTTCGGCGTAGGAGGCCCTGCCGTTCTCCCGCAGGGCCTGGATGAGCTGCCTGTCCACGGCGTCCATGAAATCCGAGCCTTTCATTATTCAGCAGTCCCGCGAGTTTACGTCTGAGATCAAAGGCACGTTGGCCGGACACCCTACGAATCTCACCTGGTGGAACGCCGGGAGCGTACGGGACGGCTACGGCGCGGAACGGACGCCCCCACCACCGTGTTCCTCCCGCCCGCCACCCAGCGAGCCGTCCCACCGCCGGTACAGCCCGTGCCGCACCCCGACCGCGTCGAGCGCCCGGCCGGCGACGAAGTCCACCAGGTCCTGGATGTGCACGGCCCCGGCGTAGAAGGCGGGCGACGCGGGCAGCACCACCGCACCCGCCTCGTCGAGGGCCACCAGCTGTCGCAGCGTCTGACCGCTGAGCGGGGTCTCCCGGACGGCGACGACCAGCGGCCGGCCCTCCTTGAGGGTCACGCTCGCGGTCCGCTGGAGGAGGTCCTTCGACAGCCCCAGCGCGACCCCGGCCACGCACGCGGTGGACGCCGGCACGATGATCATGCCCCGGGCCGGGTACGAGCCCGAGGACGGCCCGGCGGCCAAGTCCCCGGCGGCCCAGTACCGCACCTCGTCCAACGGCGGCGGGGCGAACGCGTCGGGCTTGCCGTCGGCGCCCCGCGCCAACCACTGCGCGAGGTCGTCCCGCCAGTGGGCGTCCCGGAAGGCGATGCCCGTCTCGTCGAGCAGGGTCAGCCGCGAGGCGCGCGAGACCACGAGGTCGACGCTCTCGCCCGCCGCGAGCAACGCCCGCAGCAAGGACGCGGCGTACGGCGTTCCCGATGCGCCGGACACCCCCACGATCCAGGGGCGCCGGGTGGTCTTCTCTGACTGCTCCACGCCTTCGAGCCTATCCGGCGCCCCCGCGCGCCCCGCCCCCCGGTGCACGTCGGCCGCCGGGGAACGCGCCGGGCGCGCAGTGCGTTGGAGGTGCACGGGGGAGGCTCCCCGGGCAGCCTCCGTACGGGGCCGGCGACCGAGCCGGCGGACCGGCCCGAGCAGCGACCCGGACAGCGACGCGGACGCGGCACGGAAGCAGCACGGGAACCGCGCGGCAACGGCGGGCGGACACATCGGCGAGCGGGGAAGGACCCATGGCACTCGACACACCGGGAAGCAGCACGACCCGCGGCGCCGCCCTGCCCGCGGCCAAGCTGATGCTGCTGTGGGTGGGACTCCTGTGGGTCCTGGAAGCGGTGGACACCGCCCTCGGCCACCGGCTGGACGCCTACGGCATAACACCCCGGGCGGCCGGTGAGCTGTGGGACGTCGTGCCGGCGGCCTTCCTGCACGTGGGCTGGGACCACCTCGCGTCCAACACGGTCCCGCTGCTGGTCCTCGGTTTCCTCACCGCCCTGGCCGGCCTGCGCAAGTTCCTCGGCGTGGTCCTGACGATCACCCTGATCAGCGGGGTCGGCGTCTGGCTGACCTCCCCGCCGGACACGGTGACCCTCGGCGCCTCCGGCGTGGTCTTCGGACTCCTCGGCTACCTCGTGGTCCGCGGACTGGTCGACCGCCGACCGTGGGAGATCGTGATCGGCGCGGTCGTCGCCGTGTTCTACGGGTCACTCCTGTGGGGTGTTCTGCCCACCGACTCCGGCGTCAGCTGGCAGGGCCACCTGTTCGGACTCCTCGGCGGTGTTCTGGCGGCCTTCGCCTTCCGCCGCACCCGCCCCGCCGTCAACTGACGGCCGTCCGCGGGGGCCCCGGCTCCGGAGCGGACACCGCCGGCCGGGTGACAGCGGATCACGGCGCACGGCAGACTGTCCCGTCCATCGACCGGACGGAAGGGGGCTCCTGTGAGTGCGCCCACGGTGCGCCGGCGCAGGTTGGGCGCGAAACTGCGAGCCCTGCGCGGTGACCTCACCCTCGACGAGGTGGCGGAGAAGTCGGCGGGCGGGTTCATCACCTCGAAGCTGTCCCGGATAGAGACGGCGAAGAGCGCCGCCAAGGCCAGCGACGTGGAGGCACTGCTCGACCTGTACGCCACCCTGGGCCGGGACGTCACCGACGAACTGCGCGCCGCGATGGTCGCCCTCACCAAGGACAGCACCCAACGGGGCTGGTGGCACTCGTACCGGGGCGTGCTGTCCCCCGTCTACGAGGACCTGATCAGCCTGGAGGCCGAGGCCGAGTCCGTCTCCACCTGGCACCTGGGGGTCATCCCCGGACTGCTCCAGACCGCCGAGTACTCCCGCGAGATCATCCGCGCCACCGCCATGACGGAGGCGGTCGAGGCCCGGGTCGACGCCCTGGTCGAGGTGAGGCTCGCCCGTCAGGCGGTGCTCACCCGGGACCGGCCGCTCGCCCTGTGGGCGATCATCTCGGAGCAGGCGCTGCGCTCCTCGGTGCCCGGCAACGGCGTGATGTACGACCAGCTCGGCAAGTTGCTGTCGATGGGGCGGCGGACCAACGTCAACATCCAGATCCTGCGCTCCGACGCCCCGCTGCACGCCGGGCAGATGGGCTCGTTCAGCATCCTCGGTTTCGGCACCCACGCCGACCTCGACGTGGTCCACGCCGAGAGCCTGACCGCCGCGCTGTACATCGAGGAGCCGGACAAGGTCGCCATGTACAAGGACGCGGTGCAGCGCCTGACCTCCGCCGCGGAGTCCGTGGAGGCGTCCGTCGGACTGCTCGCCCGGTTGAGGAAGGACCACGAACCGTGCTGAGAACGCCGCCGTCCTGCGCGTGAGCTGGCGGAAGTCCTCAGCCCTCGGACGCCGACAGCGGTCGCGGACCCCGCCTGAGCCGGACCCGGCGGTCCGGACCCCGCGCCGCGCCGGGCGCGGGGCGGCACGCCGAGCCGGGGCTCAGAGCGAGAGGCCGCGCACCACCAGGTCGAGCAGCGCACAGACGAACAGGGCGATGCCGATGAACCCGTTGACCGTGAAGAACGCCCGGTTCAACCGGGACAGGTCGTGCGGCCGGACCACCCGGTGCTCGTACACGAACGCCACGGCGACGATCAGCAGCCCCAGCCAGAGGAAGAACCCGGCGTCGGTGAGGAACGCGTACCAGACCAGGAGTCCCATCGTCACCGCGTGGCAGGCCCGCGCCCCGTACAGGGCCGCCGGGATGCCGAAGCGGGCCGGGACGGACAGCACGCCGGTCGCCCGGTCGGCCTGCACGTCCTGACAGGCGAAGATCAGGTCGAAGCCGCCGATCCAGATGCCGACCGCGAGCCCGAGGACCACCGCGTCCCAGGACCAGGTGCCGGTGACCGCGAGCCAGGCGCCGATCGGACCGATCGCCTGCGCCACGCCCAGGATGGCGTGCGGGAAGTTGGTGAACCGCTTCCCGTACGGGTAGACCACCATCGGCACCACCGCGGCCGGGGCGAGCACCAGGCACAGCGGGTTGAGCAGCGCCGCCGCGCCGAGGAAGACCGCGAGGGCGATGATCGCACCGGTCCACGCCGAGCGCACCGACACCGCGCCGGTCACCAGCTCCCGACCCGCGGTGCGGGGGTTGCGGGCGTCGATCTCCCGGTCGATGATCCGGTTGCAGGCCATCGCGAAGGTCCGCATCCCGACCATCGCCACGGTGACCAGCAGCAGCGTCCCCCAGTGCACGGTGCCGTCGACCTGGAACATCGCGGTCAGGGTGGCGATGTAGGCGAACGGCAGCGCGAAGATCGAGTGCTCGATCATCACCAGCCGCAGGAACGCCCGGGTCCCGCCCTTCGGACGGGCCGGACCCGGTCCCCCGATGACGCCCTCGGCGGCCGACATCAACGCTCCCCGCCGGTACGTACGGTGCTCACAGTCCGTACTCCTTCCAACGACGGTCGACCGTGGCCGCCGTCGCCGGGTCCGAGGAGACCATCTCGGGCCAGCCGCCGTCGCGGGTGTACCCCTCCTCGGGGAGCTTGCGGGTGGCGTCGACGCCCATCTTGCCGCCCCAGAACTTCTGGTACGAGGCGTGGTCGAGGTGGTCGACGGGACCCTCGACGTGGGTGACGTCCCGGGCGTAGTCGACGTTGCCGAGCGCCCGCCAGGCGACCTGTTCGACGTCGTGGACGTCGCAGTCGGCGTCCACCACCACGATCAGCTTGGTCAGGGACATCATGTGGGCGCCCCAGATGGCGTGCATGACCTTCTGCGCGTGCTTCGGGTACTTCTTGTCGATGGAGATCAGCGCACAGTTGTGGAAGACGCCCGCCTCCGGCAGGTGGTAGTCCACGATGTCCGGGACGACGACCTTGAGCAGCGGCAGGAAGAAGCGTTCCGTGGCGCGGCCCAGCGGTCCGTCCTCGGTCGGCGGGCGGCCGACCACGATCGACTGGAGCAGCGGACGCTTGCGCATGGTGATGCAGTCGATGGTGAGGGCCGGGAAGTCCTCCTGCGGGGTGTAGAACCCCGTGTGGTCGCCGAAGGGGCCCTCGGGGAGCATCTTCCCCGGCTCCAGCCAGCCCTCCAGCACGACCTCCGCCTGCGCGGGGACCTGGAGCGGCACGGTCTTGCAGTCGACCATCTCGACCCGCTTGCCCTGGAGGAAACCGGCGAGCATGTACTCGTCCATGTCGCCGGGCAGCGGGGCGGACGAGGCGTACGTCACGGCCGGCGGACAGCCGAAGGCGATGGCCACCGGCAGCCGCTCCCCGCGGCGGGCGGCGACCTGGTAGTGGTTGTGGCTGTTCTTGTGGATCTGCCAGTGCATCCCGATGGTGCGCTTGTCGTGGCGCTGGAGCCGGTAGAGCCCCAGGTTGCGCACCCCGGACTCGGGGTCCTTCGTATGGGTGAGACCCAGGTTGAAGAACGAGCCGCCGTCCTTGGGCCAGGTGAAGAGCGCGGGCAGCGCGTCGAGGTCCACCTCGTCGCCGTGCAGCACGACCTCCTGCACGGGGCCGTCCTTGACCTTCTTCGGCGGGACGTGGGACATCGCACCCAGCTTGCCGAACGCCTCCCGGACCCCGACGAAACCGTTCGGCAGCTCGGGCTTGAGCAGCCCGCCGATCTTCTCGGTGATCTCCTCGTACGACTTCAGCCCCAGGGCCTTCAGCAGGCGCCGGTCCGTCCCGAAGACGTTCATCGCCAACGGCATCGACGAGCCCTTGACGTTCTCGAAGAGGAGCGCGGGGCCCTTGGCCTTCTGCACCCGGTCGACGATCTCGCCGACCTCCAGGTACGGATCGACCTCGACCTTGATCCTCTTGAGATCACCTTCGCGTTCGAGCGCCCTGAGCAGAGACCGGAGATCGTCATAAGCCATGCTGTCCAGTATCCGGTACCGGTTACCCTGGCCCCGTCACCGGGGCCGCACCGCGGCCCGTCGCCGCTCGCTGGGGGGTCACACCACCAATGCTCAGGGCCCTTCCCTTCCTGCTGATCCTCGCGCTGTGGATCTACGCCTTCATCGACTGCCTGAACACGCCGGAGAAGGAGGTCAAGCACCTGCCCAAGATCGCGTGGGTGATCATCGTCCTGCTCTTCGGCCAGGTCCTCATCGGCCCCATCGCCTGGTTCGTGGCGGGCAAGGAGCGCAAGGGCGCCCTGGCCGGCGGACCGGGGCGCCGCGGGAGCGCCCCGTGGGTGGCGCCCGACGACAACCCCGAGTTCCTGAAGTCCCTCGGTGAGGAGAACCGGCGCAAGGCCGCGCCGGACCCGACGGACCCGACCGGGTCCGCGGACCCCACCGACCCCACGGACCCGGACCGCCAGGACCCGAAGGGCGACGCGCCCAAGTAGGCTCCGCCGACCCCGGGCCCCGGTGGGGCCCGGTCAGGGGCTCGGGGCCGCTGTCACCGGCTCCGAGCCCCCTGCGCGGACCAGCCGCCGGGGTCCTACGGGACGTCAGGGGCGCTGCTCGCGCTTGTCGACGACCTGGCGGTCGAGGACCGCGGCGGTGCCCTGCACGTCGCCCTTCTTCAGACCGGTCTCGGCGTGGTCCTCGGTGGTGACCACGCGCTCGCCCAGGTACTGCTTGGTCTTCGGGTCGAAGATCAGCTGCCGCTGGGCGCTTTCGCCCTCGTCCCGGACGACCGCGATGCCGGTGCGGCCCGCGGCGTCCTTGACGTCCTTGACCACCTCGACGTCGGGCACCTTGGCGACGGCCCGGTAGAGCGCGGCGGCCTGCGCCGGCGGCACCAGGGACTCCCGCACCAGGTCACCGACGAAGGTGAACACCTGCTCGTCCTTCTGGTTGTCGCCCTGCTTGTTCTTGTACAGCCACTTCAGCATGGCGTCGGGGTCGGTCGGCAGGGTCTTGAGGTTCTTGTAGTTGGTGTTGCTGGGGATGCCGGGGGTGTCGGCCTCCAACTCGATGCGTCCGTTGCGGTTGTCCTCGACCAGCAGTCCGGGCCGCTTGCCGTCGACGGCGAACCAGATCTCGCGGTCGTGCACCGGGTCCAGCTTCGGCTTCTTGCCCACCTCCTGCGAGGTGTAGCCGACGCGGCTCTTGATGTAGACGTACTGGTCGTCGCGGATGTCGTCCGGGGCGTCGCCCTTGGCCGCGGCCAGGGCGATGTCCTCCAGCAGCACCGCCGCCTCGCTGGCGGTGGCGTCCTCGGCGCCGCCCGCGGGCAGCGCGACCAGCGCGCCCGCCGCGACGGCGGCGGCTGCCGCGCCGATGAGGACGGGACGCAGCCAGGGGCTGCGGCGGGGACGGCTCTCGATCGCCTGGGTTTCCTGCCGGATCTCGGTCATCAGATGCTCCTTGAGGAGTCGGTGACGGCCCGGCGGGAGGTCCTTCTCGGGAAGAACGCTCATCGGTTTCCCTCCTGGGTGGGCCCGGCCGCAGGAACGCGGCCACCTCTCATCTGTCCGTACCTGGGGAGGAGTTCCCCACGACGTTCGGGAGTTTCCCCGCGGAGCGCGCCGACGGCCGTCGCGAGCTTCTTGCGGGCGCGCGAAAGCCGGGACCGCACGGTCCCCACCGGTATGCCGAGCGCGACCGCCGCCGAGCCGTAGTCGAGGCCCGACCAGACGCACAGCGCCAGCACCTCCCGCTCCGCGCGCCGCAACTTCGCCAGCGCGGCGCGCACCAGGGCGAGCTGTTCGGCGTCGTCGATGCGTTCGGCGAGTTCGTCCGCGAAGTCCGGTACCGCCTCAGCCCGCGGCAGTCGGGCCACCGCCGCCGCGTGTCTGCGGGCGGTGCGGCGGGTGTTGCGGGTCACGTTGGTGGCGACGCCCAGGAGCCAGGGCCGTAGGGAGCCGCCGTCCGGGTCGATCTTTCCCCGCAGCCGCCATGCCTCCAGAAAGGTCAGTGAGACGACGTCCTCGGCCGAGGCCCAGTCCCCCGTCAGCCGGAACCCGTGGTTGTAGACGGAGCGGGCGTACGCGTCGAAGAGTTCGCCGAAAGCGTCGGCGTCCCCGTCCCGTACGCGGGCCCTGATCCGCCGCGTGTTGGTGTCCACGCCCCTTCACCTGTCCGCACGGGCCACCCGGGTTCCCGTACGACACGGGCCGGCCCCCATGACCCGTGTCACAGGAACCGGCCCGATGCGTACGGAACCGTCAGACGCCGCCGTACGAGTGCTTGCCGCTGACGAAGATGTTGACGCCGTAGTAGTTGAACAGCCAGCAGCCGAAGGCCAGCAGCGCCAGGTACGCGGCCTTGCGGCCCTTCCAGCCGGCGGTGGCCCGGGCGTGCAGGTAGCAGGCGTAGGCGACCCAGGTGATGAACGACCAGGTCTCCTTGGGGTCCCAGCCCCAGTAGCGGCCCCACGCGTCGCCGGCCCAGATGGAGCCGGCGATGATGGTGAACGTCCACAGCGGGAAGACCGCCGCGTTGACCCGGTACGCGAACTTGTCGAGGGTGGCCGCGGCCGGCAGTCGGGACAGCACCGAGCTGGCGAAGGTGCCGGGCGTCTTGCCGCTCACGAGCTTGTTCTCGTAGGAGTCGCGGAAGAGGTAGAGGACCGTCGTCACCGCGCCCACGTAGAACACGGCCCCGCAGAAGATCGCGGTGGAGACGTGAATCCACATCCAGTACGACTTGAGCGCGGGGACCAACTGGGCGCTCTCGGTGTACAGGACGGTGACGGCGAGCCCGAGGTCGAGCAGGACCGAGGTGGTCAGCGGCAGGCCGATCCAGCGGACGTTCTTCTTCGCCACGAGGAGCCCGAGGTACACGCCGGTCGCCACGCACGAGAACGTGATGTTGAACTCGTACATGTTGCCCCAGGGGGCACGCTGTACCGACAGGGCGCGGGTGAGGACGCCGCCCACGTGCACGGCGAACGCCAGGAAGCTGAGGGCGATCGCGATCCGCCCGTACAGGTCGCCCTGCTCGGTGCCGCCCGCGGCGCCCGGCCCGTCCGGGAGGTCCCGGGCCCCGGAGACGGCCCGGGTGACGACCTGGGGGCGTTCCAGGGTGGTGGTGCCACCGGCGGACTTCACGGTGACGGCGGGCCCGGCGGACTTGTCCGTGCCCTGGGTGAGCGAGGCAGCGGTACGGCCGACCTTGCTCCGGCTGCCGAAGATCCACTCGGCGATGTAGGCGAAGAAGGCGAGCGTGTAGACGGCCATCGCCGAGTAGATCAGCACATTGCTGATGCTCGCGAGGTTTTCGTTGGTCGCTGCGGCGAGAGTCACTTCTCTGCCCCTTCGGCAGGAACGGCTGGGGTCTCGGGGGTGGACGGGGCGGGGTCGACGCTACCCGCCCCGGGTTTCCCGCCGTCGGGCCCGTCCGCGGAAGCGGAAGCGGAGGGCCCGCAGGGCTCAGCGGGTCGGGCCGATCCGGCGGGCGCGGTCGGGGCTTCGGGCGCGGTCGGCGCGGTGGCGTGGAGGGCGGCGGCCAGGTCACCGAGTTCCTCGGCCACCTTCGCGGACTCGCTGCGGCCGAGTCCGGCCATCTCCACCACGGTCACTCCGTCCGGACCGGTCACCGCCCGCACCCAGACGCGGCGGCGCTGGATGAACAGGGAGCCGGCGAGACCGGCGATGGCCGCGAGGGCACCGGTGAGGGCCCAGCCGCTACCGGGCTCCTTGGCGATCTGGAAGCCGGCCCACTCCTGGATCTCCTTCTCGAAGGTGATCGAGCCGGCGCCACCGGGCAGCTTCATGGTCTCGCCCGGCCGCAGCATCTTCTTGAACAGTTCGCCGTCCTCGTTCTTGAACTCCTTCATCTTCCGCTTGTCGAGCTGGTAGACGTTCTGCGGAACGCCCGAGTCGACGCCGAGGGAGCCGTGGTACGCGGAGAGCGCGAGGACCGGGAAGTCGAGGGCCGGGAAGGTCGAGATCATCTGTCCGCTGCCCGCACCGGCGAAGGTCGGCACGAAGAAGGCGTTGAAGCCGAGCTGCTCCTTCTTGCCCTGCTTGTTGCGGTAGCCGTCGAGGACCTTGATCGCCCCGGACGAGGTGACGTTGGCGTCCAGCGGCAGCAGCGGCACCGGCTCCTTGAAGATCACCTTGCCCTTGGGGTCGCGCACGGTCACCACGGGCGCGTAGCCGTGGCTGACCAGGTAGACCTTGGTGCCGTCGATCTCCAAGGGCTCGTTGACCTTGATCGTCCGCTTCTTCTCCGGCCCGTCGACGCCCTCGCTGTACGTGACGTCCGCCTTGAACGTGCTCGGGGTGCCGCGGGCCGGGCCGGAGCGCTCGTAGGTGCCCTCGAACTTGTCGAAGCGGAAGCTGAAGGGGGTGAGGTCGTCGGTGTGGAAGAGGTTGCCGGACTTGAAGTCGTCGTACTGCGTGAGCGTGTTGGAGAAGCCGCCGCCCGGCAGGATCAGCTTGTTGCCCTCGTGCCGCAGCAACTGGCCGGCGGCGAAGGCGAGCAGCATCACGATCAAGGCGATGTGGAAGACCAGGTTGCCGGCCTCGCGCAGGTAGCCCTTCTCCGCGGCGACCGCGTCACCGACGGCGTGCACCCGGAACCGCTTCTTGCGCAGCAGGGCGAGCGCGGCCTCGCGCACCGCCTCCGGCTCGGCCCCGGTGCGCCAGGTCGCGTACGCGGGCAGCCGGGTGAGCCGCTTGGGGGCGCCCGGCGGACGGCCGCGGAGCTGGCCGACGAACTGCCAGGTGCGCGGGAGGATGCAGCCGATCAGCGAGACGAAGAGCAGGATGTAGATCGCGGAGAACCACACCGAGCCGTAGACGTTGAAGAGGCCGACCGCGTCGTAGAAGGACGCCAGCTTCGGGCTCTCCTTGCGGAGGTCCTCGATCCGGAAGTCGTCGACGCCGGCCTGCGGGATCAACGAGCCCGGGATCGCGGCGAGCGACAGCAGCAGGAGCAGCAGCAGGGCCACCCGCATCGAGGTGAGCTGGCGCCAGAACCAGCGGAACCAGCCGACCACCCCGAGCGCCGGGAGGTTCGGGGCGTCCTCGCGGGGGGCGGTGGTGAGCTGGGCGCCGGCGGCGCCGAGTTCGTCGCCGTCCGGTGCGGAGGGGCCCCGGCCGGGCGCGTTGCCGGGCTTGGCCTTGGTGTCGCTCATGTGCTCAGATCCCCACCACGAAACCGTTGGACCAGACCTGCATGTGCTGGACCATGGTGTTCCAGACCCCGGTCAGCAGCAGCAGCCCGGTCACGATCATCATTCCGCCGCCGATCCGCATCACCCACACGTAGTGCCGCTTGACCCAGGCGAAGGCGCCCAGCGACTTGCGGAAGGCCACCGCGGCGAGGATGAAGGGCAGCCCCAGTCCCAGGCAGTACGCGATCATCAATATGGCACCGCGGCCCGCGCTGCCCTCGTTCATGGCGAGCGTGTTGACCGCCGACAGCGTGGGGCCCATGCACGGCGTCCAGCCGACCCCGAACATCGCCCCGAGCAGCGGGGCACCGGCGAGTCCGGCCGCGGGCTTGCGGTGGAAGCGGAACTCGCGCTGGGTCATCCCGGGGATCATCCCCATGAAGAACAGGCCCATCAGCACCATGAGCCCGCCCAGGACCCGGGTGATGACCTCCTGCTGCTCCTGGAGTTCCCGCCCGAAGTACCCGAACAGGGCGCCGCCGGAGACGAAGACCACGGTGAAGCCGAGGACGAACAGCGCGGCGCCGGCGGTCATCCGGCCGCGCCGGGCCTCGGCGAGGTCGGTGCCGCCGACCCCGGTGACGTAGCTGAGGTAGCCGGGGACCAGGGGCAGCACGCACGGCGAGAAGAACGAGACGAGTCCGGCGAGCAGGGCGACCGGCAGGGCCAGCAGGAGCGCACCGCCCATGACGGTCGTGCTCGGGCCCTCGATCGCGGCGAGGAACTGCGGTGCGGCGGCGAGTACCTGGGGGTCCGCGAGGGCGGCCCCGTCGGTGGAGGAGGTCACACCGATCACTTCTCCGCGATGACGGGGTCGACCATCTTGCGCAGGTTCTCCTCGCTCAGCGGGGTGAGCGCACGGGCGGCCACCCGCCCCTCACGGTCGAGCACGATCGTGGACGGGATCGACTGCGGGTTCAGGGTGCCCTTGGGGAAGCGGAGCATCAGCTTGCCCATCGGGTCGTAGAGGCTGGGGTAGGTCACGCCGAAGTTCTTCTCGAACTCCCGGGCGGGGCCCTTGCTGGAGTCCCGGGTGTTGATGCCGACGAACTCGACGCCCTCGGCCTTGGTCTCCTTGGCCACCTTCTGGAAACCGGGTGCCTCCGCGCGGCAGGGCGGGCACCAGGAGCCCCAGACGTTGAGGACGACGACCTTGCCCTTGAAGTCGGCGACGTCGAGCCGCTCGCCCTCCAGGGTCTCGCCGTCGATCTTCGGTCCGGCCGCGCGCTCGCCCTTCTTGACGGTGGAGACACCGTCGGAGCTGGCCACGAAGTTGGTGCCGTTCGCACCTCCGCTGGTGCCGCCGGAACCGCAGGCGGTGAGCAGCAGGGCGGCGCCCGTGACGGCGGCGGTGAGCACCGCGATCCGGCCCCGTCGCCCCCCGGCGGCCCGGACCGCGGCCCCTGGACGGTGGTGGTGGCCCGACTGGCGGTGGGCGCGGGGTGCTGCGGCTGGGCTCTGCGGGGCGCGGCGGACGGCACTCATGTGAAAAGTTTCGCATGCCCGATTCGGGGATCTTCCGCACCCCCCTGACGGGGTCGAACGCCCATTTCAGAGGGGGTGCGGGAAGCTCCGGACGGGATCGCCGACGGCACCGTCCGAAGGCGTACCGGAACCCGTCCCGCCGGTTCAGGTGGTGGGCGTCGCGGCGGACTTCCCCAGGTACGCCCGCCAGCCCCCGACGGGGGCCCTGCCCACGTCCAGGGCGCGCAGCCGGTCGAGGACCTCGGGCCGTTGGACGTCCAGCCAGTCCACCAACTGCCGGAAGGAGACGATCCTTATGTCGTTGTCGTGCGTCTTTCCCGATGCGCCAGACCTGCCGGACTTGCTGGACCTTCCGGACTTCCCGGGCCCGCCTGCGGTGTCGGCGATCCGCCGGAGGGCGTTCTCCACGGCGTCCATGTAGATGCCGCCGTTCCACTGCTCGAAGTGGTTGCCGATGAACAGCGGGGCCCGGTTGCTCTCGTAGGCACGACGGAAGCCGGCGAGGAGGGCGTCCGTGGCCTGCTCGCGCCAGCGTGCGCGGTGCCGGGTCGGGCCCTGGGTGGAGTTCCCCGACTGGTTGACCATGATGTTGTAGTCCATCGACAGGACCTCGAACGAGCGCCCGGGGAAGGGTATCGCCTGGAGCGGCAGGTCCCACAGGCCGCCGCGCTTGCCGGGCCAGCGCTGGGTGCCGCCGGGCGAGGAGGAGTCGTAGCGCCAGCCCCGTTCGCGGGCGGCGGGCAGCAGTCGGTCCCGACCCAGCAGGCACGGGGTGCGGGCCCCCACCAACTCCTTCTGGTAGTCGAAGGGGAGCGGGGGCAGGTCGGTCCAGCCGGTGTGGGTGCGCCACTTCCCGACGAAGGACTCGGCCTGCTCGATCTCGCTGCGCCACTGCGCCGAGGTCCAGTGCGCCACGGAACCGCTACCGCCGCAGAAGTGGCCGTTGAAGTGCGTGCCTATCTCATGGCCCTCGCGCCAGGCGCGGTCGACGCACGTGAGCGTCGCCCGGATGTTCTCGTCCTTCAGATATCCGATGTCGGACGCCCCGACCGGATTGTTCGGCGGACGGTACAGCCGTTTCTTCGACTCGGGCAGCAGATAGATCCCCGAAAGGAAGAAGGTCATGTGCGCGTCGTGTTCACGGGCGAGATCGAGGAATCGCGGGAACAGCCCGTTGCCGACCTCCCCCGCACCGTCCCAGGAGAAGACCACGAACTGCGGTGGCGTCTGGCCCGGCTCCAGCGGTACCGGGGCGGGGGGTTGGTGCGGCTGCTTTCCGGTGTACGAGGTGGAACCGTCGCCGATGGGTTTGGCCGGCCGCCCGGTCGGGCTGCTCCTGACCGGGCCGGGTTCCTTTCCCGGGCGGGCGTCCGTACCGCCGTTGCCGCTCCCGCCGTTACCGCCCGGGTCGCAACCCGCGAGCCCGAGCGCGGCGAGCGCGCCCGCCCCGGCCCCGATCATTTCCCGTCGACCGATGTCCTGCATGGAATCCCCTGAAGATCACTTTGCGCCCCCCAATGACGCGTCCACTTGTTCGACGCTTCTTGAGAGCACGCAAAGAACCCGGGGGTTCCCTTTCGGACCGTTTCTGATCGGTTCTTTACCGATTCATGATTACTAGGCCCCGAACGCCTTGTCTTTCCCCTTGACCTTCTTGGCCCCTGCCAGCAGGTGCGCGGGCACCAGGTCCCGGGCGGGCTCGGAGTACCCCACGGACACGATCCGGTCACCGACGTACGTGAAGCTGGTGAGCGAGGCGAGGGTGCACTGCCGCCGCCGCGGGTCGTGCCACAGTCGGCGCCGCTCCACGTAACTGCGCACGATCCAGATCGGCAGCTGATGGCTGACGAGCACGGCCTCGTGCCCCCGTGCGGCCTCCTTCGCCGCGTCCATCGCCCGCATCATCCGCACCACCTGGTCGATGTACGGCTCGCCCCAGGAGGGACGGAACGGGTTGATCAGGTGCTGCCAGTTCTCCGGCCTGCGCAGCGCCCCGTCGCCCACCCCGAAGGTCTTGCCCTGGAAGACGTTGCCCGCCTCGATGAGCCGGACGTCGCTGCCCACGTCGAGGCCGTGCGACTTGGCGACGGGCTCCGCCGTCTCCTGCGCGCGCTCCAGCGGGGAGGCCGCGACATGGGTGACGTCCCGCTCCGCGAAGTGCTCGGCGACCCGGTCGGCCATCCGCTGCCCCAGCTCGGACAGGTGGTACCCGGACAGCCGCCCGTACAGGATGCCCTCCGGGTTGTGGACCTCGCCGTGCCGCACCAGGTGGACGACCGTGCGGTCCGCGACCGTCTCGCGCGCCCCGCCGCTCATGCCGCGCCTCCCGCGGTCCCCGGAGCGACGGCCTCGGCGGCGGCGCGGGCCGCTGCGGGCAGCGCCGCCGCGATCCGCTCGACCGCCCGCTCGTCGTGCGCGGTGGACACGAACCAGGACTCGAAGGCGGAGGGCGGCAGATAGACCCCCTGGGCGAGCATCGAGTGGAAGAACGCGGTGAACCGGAAGGACTCCTGCCGCTTGGCGTCCTCGTAGTCGTGGACCTCGTCCGCCGTGAAGAACACGGAGAACATGTTGGAGGCGCTCTGCACCCGGTGGGCGACGCCCTCCTTGGCGAGCGCCCCGGTGACCAGGGTCCGGATCTGCTCGGCGACCGCGTCGACGGTCGCGTACGCGGCGTCGTCCAGCAGGCGCAGTTGGGCGAGACCGGCGGCCGTCGCGATCGGGTTCCCGGACAGCGTGCCCGCCTGGTAGACCGGGCCGGCCGGGGCCAGCGCGGCCATCACGTCCGCCCGGCCGCCGAAGGCCGCCGCGGGGAAGCCGCCGCCCATGACCTTGCCGAAGGTCATCAGGTCGGGCGCCACCCCGTCCACCCCGTACCAACCGGCTCGGGAGGTGCGGAACCCGGTCATCACCTCGTCCGAGACGAACAGCGCGCCGTTCTCCCGGCACAGGTCCCGCAGCCCCGCGTTGAAGCCCTCGCGCGGCGGGACCACGCCCATGTTGCCGGGGGACGCCTCGGTGATCACGCAGGCGATCTCGCCCGGGTGCGCGGCGAACGCGGCCCGGACGGCGTCGAGGTCGTTGTAGGGGAGGACCACGGTGTCCCCGGCCTGCGCACCGGTCACGCCCGGGGTGTCCGGCAGGGCGAAGGTCGCGAGTCCGGACCCGGCGGCGGCCAGCAGGGCGTCCACGTGACCGTGGTAGCAGCCGGCGAACTTGACCACCTTGGCCCGGCCGGTGAAGCCGCGGGCCAGCCGGATGGCGGACATGGTGGCCTCGGTCCCGCTGGAGACCAGTCGGACCTGGTCCACCGGAGCCACCCGGGCCACGATCTCCTCGGCGAGCGCGACCTCCCCCTCACCGGGCGTCCCGAAGGACGTGCCGCGGACGACGGCCTCCTGCACGGCGGCGATCACCTCGGGACGCGCGTGCCCGAGGATCATGGGCCCCCAGGAACACACGAGGTCCACGTACTCGCGGCCGTCGGCGTCGGTCAGGTAGGGCCCACGGCCGGACACCATGAACCGGGGCGTACCGCCCACCGCGCGGAAGGCGCGTACGGGGGAATTCACACCCCCGGGCGTCACCAGGGCCGCGCGGTCGAAAAGCGACTGCGAAGCGGGGGCTTCATACCGATAGGGTAGTTGGCTCATGACCTGCGGTTCCCTAGTGCCGAATGGGGTGGACGCCCCCCAGACTAGAAGAAAGGCCCCGCCCCCATCTCCGGGGGCGGTGCGGTCACCGGGTCTCCGGGGCGGGTAGCGGGTACGTGATCTCCGATGCGGTGCCGCACGACCGTGGGAGCCGACGGCCGACGGACCGGCCGAAGGACCGCCGACCCGGCAGACGGACCCGGACCCGGCGGACGCGCGGGACGGGTCGACGCGGGCCGGACCCGGGATCGACGCGGCGGGCGACCGATCGGCGCGCATCCGCACCGGTTCCCCGCATTTCCCTTACCGGTAGTGCACACCCGCATTGCCGGTCGGCCCGGACACGTCCATTCCGTACCGCAAACCGGCGCGTCGGTTCCCGCTGGCTCGTCGGGCGCTCCCCATCACGGGCACCGGGAATTCCCCACGCGTTCAACAACGCGGTGCTGGCCCTTCCCGATACCGGTGGGGTGTTCCGTTTGCGGGGCCACCGTTTCCCTCTGTTGCACGAGCCCCGGAACGGAACGCGCAGAACACGAATATCCGGGCCGCTCCGTAGCGGAGTGTCATCGGCACGGCCCGGCGCAGCGGTCACTACAGGGCAACACGCAGGAACACGGGGGCAACCGGGGAACCACCCACGAGGGGGCGGGTTCCGGGCAACCCCGCAGGGACGGCGGCCACCGGTCGTGCGGGTCCCGCGGTTGCGGACGTCCTCGGGTTCGTTCTCGAGTTCCCGGTGAAAAGGGCGGGGCCACAGCGAACACGGTGATTTCCCGGCGCAACCGCGCCCCGGGGTTCAACGGGCTTTTCCCCGCGCGACTTCACCCCGCGTTCACCCCGCGCTTTCGAGCCGGCTCCGCGCTTATCCCCTTTGGACTTTGCCCGACGGGTATATCCTGCTGCCACCCGGAGTACGGTGGCGACCCGCCTCCGGGCGCCCCACCTCATGAGCCGGACCCATGATCCGTAGACTACCCAGACGGCTCGAAGCCGGACATGATACGGACTGCGGCCTTGGTGCCAGAGCCTTCCGACGTCCGGCGTCAGGGTGTTTCACGGCACGTTTCGGCGCGTGGGCGTGGGGGAGGTCACTGACACGATGATCGGGTTGCGCGGCCGGTTCCGCGTGCCTTGGAAAAGCAGTCGGGTGGAGATATGCATCGCGGTGGCGGACTGGGCGAGGGGACCGATGACCTGGGCCCCCGGCGTGCCCGGCGGGGAAGGCACCGGCGTGAAGCGGCGGAGGCGGCGGGAGCCCAGCTTCCCGGCGGGGCGCACGTCCCGGGGGGCCGGGGCGAGACGGAGCGGGCGTACCCGGGAAGCAGGAGCGGGCGGGTGGGGGTGACCTACAAGTACTTCGGCGCTCCCGACGGTGCCACCGCGGCCCGGGTGCCGATCTCGATGCGTCCCGAGGAACTCGGCGGCGACGAGCTGGGCATGGGCGGCATGTTCACGAAGATCAAGCCGGAGACGATGGCCGCCATGGTCCTCACCGGCATCGAGGGCATACCCCTGCACAAGGTGCCGCCGCTGGAACTCGTCGTCCTCCATCCCGACTACGCCGTCGTCAAACTCCCCATGACGGTCGTCGACCCGCTGCGCGGCGTGGGCGAGGAGTCGGTGGGCGCGGCGGCGTTCATCTGGTCCACGGTCCCCGACCGGGGCGGCCCACGTGACGCGTTTAACGTCTACCAACTGTTGCACCAGTGGCAGGACTTCAGCCACCGCCTCCACGAGGCCGGTCACCAACCGTACTGTCTAGTATGGCCTTGACCATTGCACTACCGCATCACCCTTGACGTTCCGTCACCACCTCCGGGGCACAGCACGTTCCACCTCGCCGTGCCCGCACTCTCCCGTCCACCATCTGGCTCGCGCTCGTAACCACTTCTCGACACGGGGCGTTCCAAGTCTGTACACCGCGCGGCCGAGGCCGGGGACGCAAGTCGTGGAGGTGACGTGCGCGCGGTGCGCGGGCCAAAAGCTGGAGGAAGCACGTGGAACCGCCAGAGCACGTGAACGACATCGCACGAAACGTTCCGACCGGCGGGGGGGTGGGCAGCCGCGCTGGCGACGGCCCGGCCCCCGGGGACCGACCGGTACGGGGGGCTGGCGCATGAAGATCGCTTTCCTGCTGCACAACGGATACGCCATCGGGGGCACCGTCCGGGTGACCCTCAACCTCGCGGGTGCGCTCGCCGAACGACACGACGTGGAGATCGTGTCGATGATGCGGCACCGCGAGAAGCCCCGGTTCGTGACGCCCCCGGGGGTCCGGCTCGTCCCGCTGGTGGACATGCGCGAGGACGGACCGGACGCGGCCCTCCCGGAATTCTCCGAACCCGCCCGCGATTTTCCCGTCGAAGACACGCGTCACCACCAGTACAGCCGGCTGGTGGACCTGCGCGTACGGGAGTATCTGAAGGGCTGTACCGCGGACATCGTCATCGGGACGCGGCCCGGGATAAATGTGTATCTGGCACGTTTCGGGCCCCCCGGTGCCCTGCGGATCGCCCAGGAGCACCTGCGGCACGACGCCCACGAAAAGCCGTTGCGCGGGGTGCTCGCCCGCCACTACCGCACCCTCGACGCGCTGGTGACGATCACGGAGGCGGACGCCGCCACCTACCAGGCGAAGATGCGGCTGCCGGGCGTCCCGGTGATCGCGGTGCCGAACATCGTGCCGGCCACGGACGTGACCCCCTCCGACGGTTCCGCCAAGGTCATCGCCGCGGCCGGGCGACTCGCCAAGGGGAAACGGTTCGACCTGCTGCTTGACGCGTTCCGGCAGGTCTCCGACAAGCAGCCGGACTGGCGGCTGCGGATCTACGGGGGCGGGGCGCAGCAGGAGCGGTTGCAGCGGCAGATCGATCGGCTGGAGCTGGCCGGCCGGGCCACGTTGATGGGTCCGCACTCGCCGATCGAGCCGGAGTTCGCCAAGGCGTCGCTGCTGGTCAGCGCCTCGGACGCCGAGTCCTTCGGGATGACGCTGGTCGAGGCGATGCGCTGCGGGGTGCCGGTGGTCAGTACGGACTGCCCGCTCGGGCCCGCCGAGATCATCCGCGACGGCGTCAACGGCAGGCTCGTCCCGATGGGGGACGCCCGTGCGCTGGCCGAGGCCATGCTCGCCCTGATCGACGACGAGTCGGGGCGTCGGGAGATGGCCGCCGCCGCGCTGGAGAGCGCCCGGCGCTACGACCCGGGACCGATCGTCGATCGTTACGAACTGTTGTTCGACGATCTGGGGGCCAGCCGGGGCCGGCGGAACTGGCAACGCACCCGCGCCCGGTACGTCGCCTCGCTGATGCGCAGACGTCGCGCCCTCATACGACGGGTGCGGCGATGGCGCGCGGCACGGTGGCTGCGCGATCTGCTGCGGGGGCCGAGCCCGGCGCGTTCCCGGGCCTGACCCCCGCGCACGCGGCGGTCATGACTGCGTCACCTACACGGGACGCCCCCCTGCGGGGCGGTTGCCCGCGGCCCGGGCCGTATCCACGGCGCGGGCCGCGGGTACGACCCGGCGGAGGGGTCCGTCACCGCACCTTCAGCGCGGCGAGCTGCTGCTCGAAGGGCACGACCCGGTCCTTGAGGGATCCGGTGCCGAGCGGCCGGTCCTCGATCGAGCCGACCGTGCGGGGCGCCCCGCCGGCCGGGGCGGCCGGGCCGTCACCCCGGTCCTGCGCAGGCACCTCGGCGGAGGCCGCCCGGTCCCGCGGCGCCGTGAGGGCCACGAGTTCCCCGGCGGCCCGCTCGATCCGCTCGGCGAGCCCTTCGGCTCCCCAGTCCTCGGACGCGGCGTAGACGCCGGTCGGCAGGACCACGGCCCGCAGGTACCCGAACAGCGGCCGTAGGGCGTGGTCGAGCACCAGCGAGTGCCGTCCGGTGCCCCCGGTGGCGCCGATGAGCACCGGCTTCCCGGTCAGCGCGTCCTTGTCGATCACGTCGAAGAACGACTTGAACAGTCCGCTGTAGGAGGCGGAGAACACGGGCGACACCACGATCAGCGCGTCCGCCTGCGCCACCGACTCCAGGGCCGACTCCAGGGCGGGCCCCGGGAAGCCGGTGACGAAGTTGTGCGCGATCTCGACGGCGAGGTCCCGCAGTTCGATCACCTCGACGTCCGTACCGGGCGCCCGCCGCACCGTCGACTCGGTGAGCCGGTCGGCGAGCAGCCGGGTGGACGAGGGGACGCTCAGTCCCGCGGAAACGACCACGAGCTTCATGCGGTCGTCACCTCCTGCGTGTCGTTGCTGTCACTGGTGTCGGCGGCGCGCGCCGCGGCGAGCCGGCTGGCGTGGGTCGGCGCGTCCGGCACGCTCGCCGGGCGGTTCTTGGCGAACTCCTTGCGCAGCACCGGGACGACCTCCTCACCGAGCAGGTCCAGCTGCTCCAGGACCGTCTTGAGCGGCAGTCCCGCGTGGTCGACGAGGAACAGTTGACGCTGGTAGTCGCCCGCGTACTCGCGGAAGGACAGCGTCTTCTCGATGACCTCCTGCGGCGAACCCACGGTCAGCGGCGTCTGCTGGGAGAACTCCTCCAGCGACGGGCCGTGCCCGTAGACCGGCGCGTTGTCGAAGTACGGACGGAAGTCCCGGATCGCGTCCTGCGAGTTCTTCCGCAGGAACACGTGTCCGCCGAGTCCGACGATGGCCTGCTCGGCCGTGCCGTGCCCGTAGTGGGCGTACCGGTCGCGGTAGAGCTCCACCATCCGCTCGGTGTGCTGCTTGGGCCAGAAGATGTTGTTGTGGAAGAAGCCGTCACCGTAGTACGCGGCCTGTTCCGCGATCTCCGGGGAGCGGATCGAACCGTGCCACACGAAGGGCGGCACCCCGTCCAGCGGACGCGGGGTCGAGGTGAACGACTGGAGCGGCGTACGGAACTTGCCCTCCCAGTCGACCACGTCCTCGCGCCACAGGCGGTGCAGCAGCGCGTAGTTCTCGATGGCCAGCGGGATGCCCTGCCGGATGTCCTGACCGAACCACGGATACACCGGGCCGGTGTTGCCGCGGCCCATCATCACGTCGATGCGACCGTTCGCGAGGTGCTGGAGCATCGCGTAGTCCTCGGCGATCTTCACCGGGTCGTTGGTGGTGATGAGGGTGGTGGAGGTGGAGAGGATCAGGTTCTCGGTGCGGGCGGCGATCCAGCCGAGCATGGTCGTCGGCGAGGAGGGGACGAACGGCGGGTTGTGGTGCTCACCCATCGCGAAGACGTCGAGCCCGACCTCTTCGGCCTTCAGCGCGATGGACGTCATCGCGTTGATCCGCTCGTGCTCGGTGGGGAGACGCCCGGTCGTCGGATCCGGCGTGACGTCCCCGACGGAGAAGATTCCGAACTGCATGGCTACTCACCCTTCGAAGTGGTTGATTGTTCAACTACATCAGTCCGAACCGTACCCCACCCCCAGGTATTCCCGCACCCCCGCCCCGCACGCACCCCGCACCCGACACCGCCCGCCGCACGTCCCGGGCCGCCGCACTTCCCCGGACCGCCGCACGCACGAGGGCCCGGCGGGCGATCCACCGCCCCACCGGACCCTCATCACGTTCCGTAGCACCGCGCCTGCCGAGGGGCGCCTACGACTCCGGCTCCCCCGGCGCCGACCCCCGGGCCGACGGGGCCCACCGCGGGTCACGCCCCGTCGCGGCCAGCAGCCGTTCGAACGCCTCGGCCCCCTGCGGCACGGCCACCGGCTCCCCCATCATCCCCATCCGGCGCGCCGTCGGTCCCAGCTCCGCCACCGCCCGCTCCAGCACCGGCACCACGCCCGTACCGTCCGGATCGGGCCGGTAGGGCACCTCCAGGGCCCGGGCGAGGTCCCAGGCGTGCACCGTGAGGTCGAGCAGCGCCATGCACCCCACCGTCCGCGCCGGCATGTCCAGCGCCCCCGTGGTGCCCTCCTCCGCGCCGGGCAGCGACCACGCCCCCACCAGCTCCGCCACCGCCGCGGCGAACCCCTCGCGCCAGTCGGCGGCCACCGCCACCCGCTCGGGCGTGGCGCTGAAGTCGGACGGCTGCTTCAGCGCCAGCTCCCGGAACTGGACCACCACGTGGAAGAGGTGGTCCAGCAGGGCCCGCACGTCGTAGTCGGCGCACGGGGTGCGGCGGGTCAGCGAGGCGTCGGGCAGCGCCCGGACCAGGTCCACCGCCTGGCGACCTGAGGCGTCGAGGAGCACGCCCAGCGCGGGGGCACCGGACTCCGGTGCGGTACGAAGATCACTCATACGTTCACCGTAAGAACGCGCCACGGCCGCGGCTTGAACAAACGCGACAGCTCTTCGCGAGCACCCCCGCTTACGATTCCCCCATGTCAGCGCCACGCCGTGACACCCGGGGCATCGTGAACGCCGCCGACCTGCTCAACCACGTACGTTTCCGCCGCCACGAACCCGCCGCCGACCTACGCCCCTACCTGGAGCACTACTGGCTGATCGACTGGGACCTGCCACGGCCCTACGCGACCCATGTCGTCCCCCACCCCTGCGTCAACATCGTCTTCCAGCACTACGCGGGCCAGCAGCCGTTCTGCGAGGTGGCGGGCGTCGGACTCGACCTGTTCACCCAGGAACTGGCGGCCACCGGACGCGTCTGCGGCATCCAGTTCCGTCCGGGCGGCTTCCGCCCCTTCGCCCCGCACGCGCCCGCCGCCGAGTGGACCGGACGCCGTCTCGCCCCGCCCGCGGTCTTCGACGAGCCCGCGCACGCACCCGCGCTCACCACCGCCCTGCACGCCGTCCTCACCCCCGAGGACGACCGGGCACGCGTGGCGGCGCTCGACGCCTTCCTCCGAGGGCTCGGCCCGCACGGTCGGGGCCCCGAAGCCGACCCGCAGGCCACCCTGGCCACCGACCTGGTCGACCTCATCCGCCGGGACCGGTCGATCCGCCGGGTCGGCGACTTCGCCCGCGACCAGGACATGCCGGTCCGCACGATGCAACGGCTGTTCGCCGCGTACGTCGGGGTCGGACCCAAGTGGGTCATCCTCCGCTACCGCATCCACGAGGCCCTGGAGCGCGCCGAGGACGAGCGGGCGGTGGACTGGGCGGGGCTCGCGGCCGACCTCGGCTACGCGGACCAGGCCCATCTGGTCCGCGACTTCACCGCGACGGTCGGCGTCCCCCCGACCGCCCACGCGGCGCGCTGACGGAGGTGCGTTCACCTGGCGGTGCGCTGTCGGGTGCGGGTGCGGGTGCGCTGTCGTTCTGCGCAGTTCCCCGCGCCCCCATCGGGTGCTCGTGTGCGGGTGGGCGGTGGTTGCCCGTGCAGTTCCTCGCGCCCCTGAAGGGCTCCCGGCCGGTCCGATGCGCATCAGAAGTGCCGGTGTGCCTCAGAAGTGGTAGACGTCGCCCGTCTCCAGCACCAGCACCTCGTGCCGGTGGTTGTCCGGGTTGTCGTCCCGTGCGCCGCCGTTCCACAGGGTGTCGATCCGTAGGAGCACCTCCGTCGGCGCACCCTCCAGCCGGACCGCCAGGTCGACGGGGTCACCGAGGCCGCCCGCCGTCAGCCCGCCGGTCCGGCACACCAGCGCGGCCCGGCCCGCGCGCACGCACCGCGCCGGGAGGGTCTGCTCGTCGGCGAGCGGCACCGACCAGTCGAGTCGGGTCGTCGCGTCGCTGATGTCGGAGGGCCCGAAGTTCTGCGGGGTGAACCGCAGGCTCACCCGGCCCTGCGCCATCGACGCGCTGCCGTGCTGCGCCAGGTCGGCCTCCGACACCGGCGAGTCCGGTCCGTCGCCGGGGGCCGCCCCCGTCGGCAGCGGTCCCGCGGCGGCCGTGCCGAGCACCACGGTGCCCACCAGGCACGCCGCCAGCACACCACGGACCGGACGCCACCCGGTCCCGCGGCGGCCGTGGCCGTACGTGTGTCCGCACTCCCGGCCGTGGCCGTGTCCCCGTCCGCGCACCGCGCCCCACTCCTCACCCTCATACCGGTCCGGTCTAGTCCGGTCCGATCAGGTCTGGTCCGGTCTAGTCTAGTCCGGTCCGGTCCGGTCCGGTCCGGTCATACGATCCGATGCATCACGGGGATGTATCCCCCGCCACGCACGCCCCAGGCGCCACCCAACAGGTGACGTGTCCCGGCGACGTGGCAGCCTCTCCCCATGCTCACCGCCCGCTCCGTCCTGCTCTTCGTCATCGCCGCCCTCTTCGAGATCGGCGGCGCCTGGCTGGTCTGGCAGGGGGTGCGGGAACACCGGGGCTGGGTGTGGATCGGCGCCGGGATCATCGCTCTCGGCGCGTACGGATTCGTCGCCACCCTCCAGCCCGACGCCGAGTTCGGCCGTGTCCTCGCCGCCTACGGGGGTGTCTTCGTCGCCGGTTCGATCGCCTGGGGCATGGTCGCGGACGGCTACCGGCCGGACCGATGGGACGTGACGGGGGCTCTGATCTGCCTCGCCGGCATGGCCGTGATCATGTACGCGCCCCGGAGCGGCAGCTGAGGCGATCGGGGCGTCCGCGCTGGTCAGCGGGGTGTCGCCGAAAGTTATCCACAGGCCCGAACGGTGCGCGCCGGACCCGCCTATCCTGAATCCCGGCGACGCAGCCGCGCCACCAGCCGCCCCAGGCCGAGGAGTCCCGTCATGACCCGCCCGGACGCCAGTACCCTCCCCCACGGCGCGCCCCCGCCGGGGCGCACGGCGGTCGTGACCGGAGCCAGCAGCGGCATCGGCGCGGCCACCGCCCGCCGACTCGCCGCCGAGGGGTTCCGGGTGGTGCTCACCGCCCGCCGCAAGGAACGGATAGCGGACCTGGCGGCGGAGCTGACCGCGGCCGGCCACCAGGCCACGGCCCACCCGCTGGACGTCACCGACCGCGCCGCCGTGGAGTCCTTCGCGGCGACCCTGGACCACTGCGCGGTCCTGGTGAACAACGCCGGCGGAGCACTCGGCGCCGACCCGGTGGCGACGGCCGACCCGGCGGACTGGCGCCAGATGTACGAGACGAACGTCCTCGGCACCCTGCACGTCACCCAGTGCCTCCTCCCGGCGCTGGAGGCGAGCGGCGACGGCACGGTGGTGATCGTGTCGTCCACCGCGGGCCACGCCGCGTACGAGGGCGGCGGCGGGTACGTCGCGGCGAAGCACGCCGAGCACGTCCTCGCCGAGACGCTCCGACTGGAGATCGTGGGGCGCCCGGTGCGGGTCGTCGAGGTGGCGCCCGGCATGGTCCGCACGGACGAGTTCGCGAAGACCCGGTTCCGGGGCGACGAGGAGAAGGCCGCGAAGGTCTACGAAGGGGTGGCCGAACCCCTCACCGCGGACGACGTGGCCGACACCATCGCCTGGACGGTCACCCGCCCGAGCCACGTCAACATCGACCTGCTGGTGGTGCGCCCCCGCGCCCAGGCGTCCAACACCAAGGTCCACCGGGTCCGATGACCACCGGCCCGGAGGACCCCGGCCCCGACGACCCCGCCGCCCGCCCGGCCCCGCCCACCGACAGCGAAGCGGACGGGCGCCGCCGCGCCGAGGAGAAGCGCACCGAGCGCCACGTCTGGTGGTACCTCGCCTACTTCCTCTTCGGCATCCACCTGGTCGCCTTCGTCATGATCTACGCGGTCCGCCACGGCAAGTAGCCCACCGGGGCGGACCGGCCGTCCCGACGGCTCAGCCCTTGACGCAGACGACCTGCTTCAGCTTCGCCACCACCTGCACCAGGTCCTGCTGCTGCTCGATGACGTGCTCGATCGGCTTGTACGCGCCGGGGATCTCGTCCACCACGCCGGCGTCCTTGCGGCATTCGACGCCCCGGGTCTGGTCCGCCAGGTCCTGGACGGAGAACCGCCGCTTCGCCGCACTGCGGCTCATCCGCCGGCCCGCCCCGTGGGAGGCCGAGTTGAACGACTTCTCGTTGCCGAGCCCGCGCACGATGTACGAGCCGGTGCCCATGGACCCGGGGATGATCCCGTAGTCCCCGGACCCGGCACGGATCGCGCCCTTGCGGGTGACCAACAGGTCCATGCCGTCGTACCGCTCCTCGGCCACGTAGTTGTGGTGGCAGGAGATCTCCGGTTCGAACCCGACCTTGGCCTTGCGGAACTCCTTGCGGACCACGTCCCGCAGCAGCGACATCATCAGCGCACGGTTGTACTTCGCGTACTCCTGCGCCCAGAAGAGGTCATTGCGGTAGGCGGCCATCTGCGGGGTGTCCGCGACGAAGACCGCGAGGTCACGGTCGACGATGCCCCGGTTGTGCGGCAGGGACTGCGCGATGCCGATGTGGTGCTCGGCGAGTTCCTTGCCGATGTTGCGCGAACCCGAGTGCAGCATCAGCCACACCGCGTCGTCCGTGTCGATGCACACCTCGACGAAGTGGTTGCCGCCCCCGAGCGTCCCCATCTGTTTGGCCGCCCGGTCCTGGCGGAAGTGCACCGCCTCGGCGATCCCGCCGAACCGGGTCCAGAAGTCGTTCCAGCCCGCGGTGGCGAAGCCGTGGAACCGCCCCGGATCCACCGCCTCGTCGTGCATGGCGCGGCCGACCGGGATGGCCTCCTCGATCTTCGAGCGCAGCCGGGACAGGTCGCCCGGCAGGTCACCCGCCGTCAGCGAGGTCCGGACCGCCGACATCCCGCAGCCGATGTCCACCCCGACCGCGGCCGGACACACCGCGTCCCGCATCGCGATCACCGAACCCACCGTGGCGCCCTTGCCGTAGTGGACGTCCGGCATCACGGCGAGACCCTTGATCCAGGGCAGCGTCGCCACGTTCTGGAGCTGTCGCAGTGCCCCGTCCTCGACGGTCGCCGGGTCCGCCCACATCCGGATCGGTACCCCGGCCCCCTCAAGCTCCACGTACGACATAACGCCCTCTTAACCCCGTAGTTAGACAAATGCCCGAAAACGCAAATACCGGCGCCAAGGTCAAGGAAAAGGATGCTGGACCGGCATTCACGGCCGTGCGTGCGATACACATTGTGTCGGCCGGACCGTCCCCTGCGGCAAGCGATTAAGCCCTCCCGGGGACCCGGCCGCGCCCCCGCGCCTGCCTGGCGCACCCCCGTCGAGAGGAACACCACCGTGCAGCGGAAGGCGTACGTACCGGGCGTCGCCGTACTCCTCACGGCCCTGCTCGCGGGCTGCACCAGCGGCTCCGAAGCGAACGGCTCGGCCGGTGACGCCAAGCAGGGCGGGCCCGGCGCCTCCGTGCCCGCCGCCGAACCCGGCCGCTACCGCACCCTGCCCGAACCCTGCGGCGCCCTCAATCGCAGCACCCTGGACTCCCTGCTCCCCGGGATCAAGGAGATCGCCGACGAGGAACAGCGGAACAAGGCCTACGAGGGCACGGCGACCGCCACCTACGACACCGACCGCCGGGTCGGCTGCCGTTGGAAGGCCGAGTCCGTCGACGCCACCCACCACCTGCTGATCGACCTGGACCGGGTGGTGTCCTACGACGGAGAGGTCAGCGACGAGGAGCGCGCCCAGGAGGTGTACGAGGCGAAGAGGTCCGACGCCGACATCCCGGAGCCCGCCCGCTCCTCCCCGGACACGCCGTCGAACTCCGGTTCCCCTGCCGGCAGCACGTCCCCGGACGCCTCCGGCACCCCCGACGACGGGACGGGTTCGCAACCCGCGGCCTCGGACGACCCCACGGCCGACACGGACACCGGCACCGGCGGCGACGCGGACACCGGCACCGGCACCGACACCGACTCCGCGGACGAGTTGCTCCCCCGCGTCCTCGACGACCTCGGCGACGCCGCCTTCATCGACGACGCCGCCACTTCCTCGGGCTCCGCCCAGCACCGCGAGGTGACTGTGGTGTTCCGCACGTCGAACGTCATCGTGACCATCGGTTACGAGGCCCAGCCGACGCTCGCCGGCGAACAGCCCGACAGCAAGGACATGCAGGACAGGGCGCGGAACCTCGCCGCCCGGCTGGCCGACCGACTGAGCAACTGACGGCGGTCCGGCCCGTCCCCGCAGGGGGTGTTGCGAACCCGCCCGTCACCCGTTCGGCGTACCGTGACCCCTCGGACCATCCGCAAGGCCCACTGATCCACCGCGTCACGAGTGAAGGAACCATGCACCGACCAGCACAGCGACTCACCCGCGTCCTCGTCTGCGCGGCCACCGCGACGGTGATCATCGGCGCGGCCGGCTGCTCGTCCGACTCCGGGTCGGACTCCGGCTCCGACGACGCGAAGAAGGGCAGCGCGTCCAGCGCCCCGGCGTCCGGCTCCACCACCCCGGACTCCGCGCCCCCGCCTGTCGAGGAAGCCGCCTACGCGAAGTTGCCCGACCCGTGCGAGACGCTGTCGAAGACGACCCGCGGGGAACTCGCCCCGAAGGCCGGGGCGGGCAAGGCCAGCACCTCCGACGACACGGCGACGCGCGGCACGTGCTCGTGGAGCAGCCTCGACAACAACGGGGTCAAGGGTTCGCAGTTCCGCTGGCTGAACGTCTCGCTGCTGCGCTTCGAGTCCGACCAGAACCGCGGTTCCGGCGCGAAGCTCGCCAAGGAGTACCTGGGCAAGCAGATCACGGACGCCCAGGGCACGAGCGGGGCGAAGAAGCTCGCCACCGCCCCGCTGAGCGGCACGGGCGACGAGGCGCAGCGGGTGGCGTACGACCTGAAGAAGAAGGAAGGCACCTTCAAGCAGAACACGGTCGTGGCGCGCGTCGAGAACGTCGTCGTGACGGTCGACTACAACGGTGCGGGCCTCGCCGGTGACACGACCCCGAGCGCCGACACCCTGACGAAGGCGGCCCAGAAGGCGGCCAAGGAAGCGGTGGCCGCGGTCGTCGCCGCCAACGAGCAGTCCGCCGACGCCGACAAGGACGGCGACGGCAAGAACAAGAAGAAGAACGGCACGGGCGACAAGGGTTCCGAAGAGGGCAAGACCGGCGGCGGCTCGGGCAGCGGCATCTCGCGGTCCCCCGACAAGAGCAAGCCCCAGAAGGCCGCTTAGCCCACGCCCGGCCCTGGTCAGGGGAGGTCGGGAAGGGCACCGCGGCGGCGACCACCCGCACAGGTGTGCCACTCTGTTGCGCGCAACAGCCTCACACGGCAGGGCGAGGGCGCGGCAACACAGGCGGCGCAGGGAGGGGGCGACGGTGGCCGAACCACTTGAGCTGACGCGGACCCACCGCATTCTCATCGGGCTGGTCGTCGCCGGCGCGGTCATCATCGCCGGCATCGGCTTCGCCGGTTCCTATGCGGCGGTGCGCGAACTCGCCCTGGCCAAGGGCTTCGGGAACTTCAGCTACGTGTTCCCGATCGGCATCGACGCGGGCATCTGCGTACTGCTCGCGCTCGACCTGCTGTTGACCTGGATACGCATCCCGTTCCCGTTGCTGCGGCAGACGGCGTGGCTGCTGACCCTGGCGACGATCGCGTTCAACGGCGCGGCGGCCTGGCCCGATCCGCTGGGCGTGGGCATGCACTCCGTGATCCCGGTGCTGTTCGTCGTCTCCGTGGAGGCGGCCCGGCACGCGGTGGGCCGGATCGCGGACATCACCGCGGACAAGCACATGGAGGGCGTCCGGCTGACCCGGTGGCTGCTGTCGCCGCTGCCGACGTTCCTGCTGTGGCGCCGGATGAAGCTGTGGGAGCTGCGCAGTTACGACCAGGTGATCCGGCTGGAACAGGACCGGCTCGTCTACCAGGCGCGGTTGCGCTCCCGCTTCGGTCGCGCGTGGCGGCGCAAGGCCCCGGTGGAGTCCCTGATGCCGCTGCGGCTCGCGCGCTACGGGGTCCCGCTGGCCGAGACCGCCCCCGCGGGTCTCGCCGCCGCCGGCATCGAACCGGCCGTGCTGCCCGCAGCCGAGGCCAAGAGCACCCCGATCGCACCCACCGCACCGGCCCCGGCCCTCGATCACGAGCCGGAACGCCAACTCGCGCCCGCCCCGAGCACCGCGCCCCCGCAGCACCGGGGCCCGGACCGGCCGGCCCCCGCGAACCGGGGCCCGGCGCAGAGGGTCGACGAGCACGGCAACCCGTGGTTCAAGGACCCGCAGCCGCAGAAGCCCTACGCGGGCGGCTACGACCCCACGTTCGAACCGGACGAGCGGTACGAGGACGAGGACGGGCACCGGGCCCCCCGGCGTGCGGAGAGCATGCGGCCCGAGGACCTGTGGCGCGACGACCTGTGGCCCGAGGACCCCGAGGCGTCCCTGCCCGACGACATGCTGCCCCCGTACCCGGAAGCCGGGTTCCCGGGTACGGAGTACGTGCAGCCCGAGCCCCCGCGGCCGGGGTTCCACGTGCCCGCGGGGCCGAACCAGACCCGTCCGCTCGGTCACGGCACGGTCCCCGGCCCGCGGACGGGGGACGTCATCGAGCAGGCACCGGACGACGCCGTCCTGCCGCATCCGGAAGGGGAGCCGACCGGGGTCGCGGGCGACGACGAGCGTTCGAGGTTCCCGGAGGGCATGTCCCGCCAGGACGCGTACTACCAGGTCTTCCGCCAGAGCTTCAAGGCCCAGGGGAGCATGCCGACCCCGGGGAGCTTCGGCGCGGACCTCCAGTCGACGTACAGCGTCCAGGAGAGCGACGCCGCACTCAAGCGCTATGTGAAGTCCTTCGGGGAGCGGTTCAACACCGAGCTGGCCGAGGACCACATCGCGTAGGAGCTCGTGGACGACTAGCGCGCAGCCCGCGCCCGGTCCCGCTTGCGGGAGACGTCCGCCCACACGCCCAACGGCAGCCCGACGACCAGCAGTACGGCGTACACGGCGGGGGGCAGATCGAACCAGAGGTGGAGCAGGCCCATGGGCTGGTCCCCGAAGACCGGCCCGAACAGTCCGAGCCCGCCCTGGATTCCGACGACCCATCCGACGATGGCGAGGAATTCCTTCATGCCTCCACCGTCCTCCCGACGGTGACCCGTTTCGTCCTGCGCGGGGCGGAACCGGGACTACATCCAAAGATGCAGGGAGCCCCCGGCGCGTGCGTCGCCGGGGGCTCCCTGGTCGTCCTGGATGTCCGGGTGTCAGCCGCCGAGCAGCTTGCGCACCCGGTCGGCGCCCACCGCGAGCAGCAGGGTGGGCAGCCGCGGACCGGTGTCCCGTCCGACGAGCAGCCGGTAGAGCAGCACGAAGAACTCGCGCTGGGCGACCTTCAGCTCGGCCGTCGGCTTGGCGTCCGGCTCCAGTCCGGCGAGGACCTTGGGCACCCCGTAGACCAGCGTGGTCAGTCCGTCGAGCGACCAGTGGTCGTCCAGTCCGTCGAGCAGCAGCCGCAGCGAGTCGCGGCCCCGGTCGTCGAGCGAGGACAGCAGCTCGGCGTCGGCGTCGGCCCGGACCACCGTCCGGGCGTCGGCGGGCACGTACCGCAGGATCCACGCCTCGGCCCGGTCGAGCCGCGGCCGGACCTCGTCCAGCGAGGTCAGCGGGCTCTGCGGGTCCAGCTCGCCGAGGATGCGCAGCGCCTGGTCCGCGTGGCCGCCGGTGATGTCGGCGACGGACGCGAGGGTGCGGTAGGGCAGGGGGCGCGGGGTCGCCGGCAGCGGGCCCGCTGCGGTGCCCACGGCGCGGGCGTGCGCGGCGGCGTCGGCGGGCAGCACCGACCCGTCGGCGACCTTCGCGCCGAGCTTGTCCCACTCGTCGTAGAGCCGCTGGATCTCCTGGTCGAACGCGATCTTGAACGACTGGTTGGGCCGCCGCCGTGCGTACAACCAGCGCAGCAGCTGGGGCTCCATGATCTCCAGCGCATCGGCCGGGGTGGGCACCCCGCCCTTGCTGGACGACATCTTCGCCATGCCGGAGATCCCGACGAACGCGTACATCGGTCCGATCGGCTGCTTCCCGCCGAAGATGGGCCCGACGATCTGCCCGCCGACCTGGAACGACGAGCCGGGCGACGAGTGGTCCACGCCGGAGGGCTCGAAGATCACGCCCTCGTAGGCCCAGCGCATCGGCCAGTCGACCTTCCACACCAGCTTGCCGCGGTTGAACTCGTTCAGCCGCACAGTCTCCGTGAAGCCGCAGCCCGCGCAGGTGTAGGAGAGCTCGGTGGTGTCGTCGTCGTACGCGGTGATGGTGGTGAGGTCCTTCTCGCAGCCGCCGCAGTACGGCTTGTACGGGAAGTACCCGGTGGCGCCGGAGGACCCGTCGTCCTCGGCGGCTGCGCCGGAGCCCTCGGCGGCCTCGATCTCGGCCTCGTCCAGCGGCTTCTGCTGCTTCTTGGGCGCACCCTTCTTGGTGCGGTACTGGGCGAGGATGGCGTCGATGTCGCCGCGGTGCCGCACGGCGTGCAGCACCTGCTCGCGGTAGGTGCCCGCGGTGTACTGCTCGGTCTGGCTGATGCCGTCGTACTCGACGCCGAGGTCGGCGAGCGCCCCGGTCATGGCGGCCTTGAAGTGCTCGGCCCAGTTCGGGTGCGCGGAGCCCGCCGGGGCGGGCACCGAGGTCAGCGGCTTGCCGATGTGCTCGGCCCAGGAGCCGTCCACCCCGTCGATGCCCGCGGGCACCTTGCGGTAGCGGTCGTAGTCGTCCCACGACAGCACGTGGCGGACCTCGCGGCCCCGGCGGCGGATCTCGTCCGCGACCAGGTGCGGGGTCATGACCTCGCGCAGGTTGCCGAGGTGGATCGGGCCGGACGGCGACAGGCCGGACGCGACGACGACGGGTTTCCCGGGGGCGCGGCGCTCCGACTCCTCGATGACCTCGTCCGCGAAACGGGAGACCCAGTCGGTGGTCTCGTTGCTCTGAGCCACGATCGGCACGTCCTTCTTTCCCAGTGTTCCCAGTGGTTGCCTGTGGCGGCGCCCGGGAGCGCTCCGTCCTCAGCCGACCGCCCCGCACGGGCGTGCGCGGGCCGTCCGTGCCATTCTCCCAGTTCCCCCCGCATGGGCGAAAACGCCTTATCAGTGGGCGCGGGGCGCGTGGGATACTTCGGTGCGGGCCCTCCGTGCGGTCGCGGTGAGCGCGGGCGGACGGGAGCGGCCCCGGAACCACCTCAGACAGCTCCGGAACCCGAGCAGAACGGCACTCACCCATGGCCTCGGTCACGTCCCTTTCCGCTTCCGTCCACCAGCGCCTCGCGACGGCCCTCCAGGCAGCCCTGCCGGAGGCCGGCGCCGCGGACCCGCTGCTGCGACGAAGCGACCGGGCCGACTTCCAGGCCAACGGCATCCTGGCCCTGGCGAAGAAGACGAAGGCCAACCCGCGCGAGCTGGCCGGCAAGGTCACCGACGCCCTCCCCGCCGGCGGGGTGATCGGCGAGATCGAGGTGTCGGGCCCCGGCTTCCTCAACATCACGGTCACGGACCGGGCGATCACCGAGAACCTGGCCGCGCGGCTCGCCGACGGGGAGGGCCGCCTCGGCGTGCCGCTCGCCACGGACCCGGGCACCACGGTCGTCGACTACGCGCAGCCGAACGTGGCCAAGGAGATGCACGTCGGGCACCTGCGGTCGGCGGTGATCGGCGACGCCGTGGTCCGGCTGATGGAGTTCGCGGGCGAGACGGTCGTGCGCCGGCACCACATCGGCGACTGGGGCACCCAGTTCGGGATGCTCATCGAGTACCTGATCGACCACCCGCACGAGCTGGACCGGGAGCAGGACGACGACGGCGCCGCCGCCGAGGGCACCACCGCCATGTCGAACCTGAACCGCCTCTACAAGGCGGCGCGGACGCTGTTCGACGCGGACGAGGACTTCAAGGCGCGGGCCCGCCGCCGGGTGGTGGCGCTCCAGTCCGGCGATCCGCTCACCCGTGAGCTGTGGCAGCGGTTCGTCGACGAGTCGAAGGTCTACTTCCACTCGGTCTTCGACAAGCTGGACATGGAGGTCCGCGACCCGGACGTGGTCGGCGAGTCCGGCTACAACGACATGCTGGAGGAGACCTGCCGGCTGTTGGAGGAGTCGGGCGTGGCGGTCCGCTCGGAGGGCGCGCTGTGCGTGTTCTTCGACGACGTCCTGGGCGCCGACGGCAATCCGACGCCGCTGATCGTCCGCAAGTCCGACGGCGGCTACGGCTACGCGGCCACCGACCTGTCGGCGATCCGTGACCGGGTCTTCCACCTGAAGGCGTCCACCCTGCTGTACGTGGTGGACGCACGCCAGGCACTGCACTTCCGGATGGTCTTCGAGACGGCCCGTCGCGCGGGCTGGCTGAACGACGAGGTCCGGGCCGTGCAGTTGGCGTTCGGCACGGTGCTCGGCGCCGACGGCAAGCCGTTCAAGACCCGTGAGGGCGAGACGGTGCGGCTGGAGGACCTGCTGGACGAGGCGGTGCAGCGGGCCACGGCGGTCGTCCGGGAGAAGGACCACCTGGGGCAGCTGACCGAGGAGGAGATCGTCCAGCGGGGCACCCAGGTCGGCATCGGCGCGGTGAAGTACGCGGACCTGTCGACGTCCGCGAGCCGTGACTACAAGTTCGACCTGGACCAGATGGTGTCGCTGCACGGCGACACCAGCGTGTACCTCCAGTACGCGTACGCCCGCATCCGCTCCATCCTGCGCAAGGCGGGCGAGGCGCGGGCGGTGGCCCACCCGGAGCTGGCGCTCGAAGACGCCGAGCGGGCGCTGGGCCTGCATCTGGACCGGTTCGGCGACACGGTCGCGGAGGCGGCGACCGAGTACGCACCGCACAAGGTGACCGCGTACCTGTACCAGGTGGCCTCGCTGTTCACCACGTTCTACGACAAGTGCTCGGTGCTGAAGGCGGACACGGACGAGCAGCGCGAGAACCGGCTGTTCCTGTGCGAGGTCACCGCGGCGACCCTGCGCCGGGGTATGGATCTGTTGGGCATCAGGACGCCTGAACGGCTCTGAGTTCGGGCGTTCGCCCGTCGGGGTGTACGGGGGCGTGGCCGTGTGCGGCTGCGCCCCCGTTCCTGTGCGGTACCCGTCCGGGTGCGTGGCCCGGTGCGGGTGCGTGGCCCGGTGCGGGTGCGTGGCCCGGTCCGGGTGCGTCGGGGCTGGGCGCGCAGTTCCTCGCGCCCCTTTCAGGTGCGTCCCGGACGGGGTGTGCGGTCACGTGCGGGTGCGACCTGGTGTTGCGCAGTTCCCCGCGCCCCTATCGGGGCACGTCCCGGACGGCGTGTGCGGGTGCGACTCGGTGTTGCGCAGTTCCCCGCGCCCCTATCGGGGGGCGAGGCGGGTGGTGTGTGGGTGTTTCTGGGGCGTTGCTTTCTTGTTTCTCTGTTGACGGAATTCCTGGCGCGTGTGCAATGCGCCGCTACTGTTTCCCCGCCATAGCGGTACGGCGTCCGACCGTACGGACACGGGCGCCGATCTTCATACGAATGCGAGGTCCTGAACATGTCAGTGACCGATGAGTTCCTGGAGAACAACGCGACGTTCGCGACGACGTTCTCCGGACCGCTCTCCCTCCCCCCGAAAAGGCGGCTCGCCGTCGTCGCGTGCATGGACGCGCGCATGGACATCTTCTCGATCCTGGGCCTGCGCCCGGGAGACGCGCACGTCATCCGCAACGCGGGCGGCGTGATCACCGAGGACGTGATCCGTTCCCTGGTGATCAGTCAGCGCCTGCTCGGCACCCGCACCGTCATGCTCATCCACCACACGGATTGCGGAATGCTCACCTTCACCGACGATGAATTCAAACACGAGATCGAAGAGGAAACACTGATCCGTCCGGCCTGGTCGCCGGAATCCTTCAAGAGCCTGGACGACGACGTCCGGCAATCGATCCGTCGCATCGAGACGAGCCCCTTCGTCCCGTACACGCGCATTCGCGGATTCGTGTTCGACGTGGCGACGGGGAACCTCAACGAGGTGAAGTGACCGCCGGATTCCGCAGCACCCGGGCGAGGCGTTCCAGGCCGAGCCGGATCTCGTCCGGGGTGTGGGTGACGAAGCACAGGCGCAGGGTCGCCGGGTCCGGGGCGTCGCAGTGGAAGGGCGCCCCGGGCACGTAGGCCACGCCCTCGGCGACCGCCTCCCGCAGCAGCGCCCCGGTGTCGTGGCCGTCGGGCAGCCGGGCCCACACGAACATGCCGCCCTCCGGACGGGTCCACGTCGACCCCGGGGGCAGGGCGTCGGCGAGCCCCGCGAGCAGCGCGTCCCGGCGCTGCCCGTACGCGGCGGCCACGGTCCGCACATGGGCGTCGAGGTCCCGGTCGGCGAGGTAGCGGGCGGCGGCGAGCTGGTTGACGGTCGGCGTGTGCAGGTCGGCGGCCTGCTTGGCGACCGCGCAGGCGCGCAGCAGTGCTGCGGGCGCCCGCAGCCAACCGAGCCGGAGCCCCGGCGCCATCACCTTGGAGAAACTGCCGAGCAGCGCGGTTCGGTCACGGGCGCCGTCGAGCGAGGCGATCCAGGGCACCCGCCGCCCCTCGAACCGCAGCTCCCCGTACGGGTCGTCCTCCACCAGCCACAGTCCGCGGCGCGCGGCCACCTCCGCGACGGCGATGCGCCGTTCCAGCGGCACGGTCCTCCCGGTGGGGTTCTGGAAGGTCGGCACCGAGTAGAACAGCTTGGGCCGCAGCTGGACGGTGAGCCGGTCCAGCTCCTCGGGGTCCACCCCGTCGGCGTCCCCCGGCACGGCGACGACCCGGGCGCCGGCGAAGGAGAACGCCTGTATCGCCGCGAGGTAGCAGGGCCGCTCCACCAGGACGGTGTCACCGGGGTCGACGAGCGCCTGCGCCAGCAGGGACAGCGCCTGCTGCGACCCGGTGGTGACGAGGACGTCATCGGCGTCGGTGGGCAGCCCTCGGTCGGCGGTCCGCCGGGCCAGCGCCTCGCGCAGGACGGGTTCGCCCTCGGTGGTGGCGTACTGGAGCGCCTGTGCGGGGGTGCCCTCCAGCACGTCCCGGAAGGCGGCGGCGACCCCCGCGGCGTCGAACAGTTCGGGCGCGGGCAGCCCACCCGCGAAGTTGATCATCCCGGGGCGGCCCACGACGGACAGGATGTCCCGGACCGGCGACCCGCCCACGGCAGTGGCGCGGGCGGCGAACGGAGGAGGGGCCACGACAGTGCTCACAAGGACTCCTGGAGGACGGGGCCCGACCGGGCCCGGCGGCTGTGGCCGCACCCTAGCGAGACGCATGCCGTGTACACCCACCGTTCCGCGATCCGGACAGCGGGCCCGGCCGTCCGGCGGGCCCGCACCGTGCCACGAGGCCGGCGCCGTCTCACCCCACCGCGCCGGTCCGGGCCGTCGACCAGCGCATGCCGTCCGTGAGGTGCTCCAGGTACCCGGCGTCGGTGACCTTGACGACGACCTCCGCGTACGGCTGCTCCTCGAAGGGACGGCCGTCCAACAGCCGCCAGGTGCGCCAGTAGTCGAGATCGGCGGGCTCCGTCCAGGTCGCCATCTCCTCCAGGCCCGGCTCCCACTCGTCGGGCTCGACGGCGGCCACCTCGCTCCACAACGGCACGTTGCGCAGCGGCCCGATCTCGTACCCGGCGACGATGGCGGCGGCCCGACGGGCGAGTTCGTCGGTGTCCCTGAGGGTGCGGACGTACGGGGAGACGTCATCGCGCCCGGAACCCCCCAGGTCGTACACCTCGGTGGCCCGGCGCCGGGGTTCGAGGAGGGTGCTGCCGTCGTCGGACAGCAGGAAGCCCTCGTCCGTCACCCGCAGCAGCCGCCCGGCGAGGCAGGCGTGCAGATCGTGGAACTCCCCGGCGAGCCGCATGCCCGCCGCGATCTGACGTCCGCGCTCCGCGGAGAACGGGTACCGGTCGACGGGACGCGTCACCGCCTCCTCCTCGTCGCCCAATCGACCGCGGTCCAACCGGGCCCACGCATCGGCCAACAGCGCTACGGGGAAGGAGTTCTCGCGGGGCACCCGGACGGCGTCGGCGCCGAGGATGTGTATCCGCCCGCGGAAGGCCGGCCCCTCGACGCCGTCGACGGACACGGTGAACAGATCGGTCATGGAGAGTCCATTTCGCCCAGGCCACGGGTGATCACCGCCGACCACCACAGCCCAGACATTAACCGGCCCGACGCCCCGTCAAATCCACCATGCCTCCGTCCCGTTCACGCGCGGTGGCCGACTCCGACCCGTCCGTCATCGCGGCGGCCCGCCGACCCCGGAGATCCGGACCCGCCTCACAGGTACGGGAGTTCGCCCCGCCGCAACGACTCCTCCACATCGCCCCTCCGGTCGCACAGCGCGACTGGGATCGCCCGCTGGTCACCGGGGGCCAGCGGATCGAACCACACCACGGCCCGGTCCCCCGCCCGGGGCAACCGCCCGCCGTCAGCGTCGGCACCGAAATGCGCCCGTTTGGTCACCCAACGCCCCCTGCCCTCCTGGTCGGTTAACCGGACGACGACGTCCAGCTGCGGTCTTCCGTCGCGTTCCACTCCCGTCCCCGACACGTCGGTCACCTCGCCGGACACCCGACGCCCGGTACGGATGACCTCCCACGCGCGGGCCTCGCGCCGCTGACGCGCCCGGTGCCCCCGCACCGCGCGCACCCACCGCAACACCAACACCACCAGGAGCAGCGCGGGCACCCACCACTGCGCGGTCCAGACGATCCACGGCCCGCCGCCCCAGGACCCGACGACCACCCCCGCGGCATCGACGAACTCCCCCTCCCGGGGCGGTCGCACCCACCGCTGACGGGCCCCGTACAGCAGTCCCGCAGCGCCGCCCAGATGGGCGAACCCGGCGGCGTACAACGGGCCGTAGTGCGTTGCGCGGCGCGCGGTGCACCGGCCCCGGCCGGACGGGCCCAGCACCAGCGCCGCGATCAGCCCGCCGAAGAGGGCCCACAGGAACGCGGGGGTGTCGTTCACCGGGTACCGGTCCTCGGTGAGGTACGCCGACGCCACCGGGTAGGACGCCGCATCGGCCGCCCCGAACCCGCACAGCGCCCACAGCCCCCCGTACCCCGCGAGGGCCGCCCACGTCCCGAACCCCAGCGGCGCCCCCTCACGGCCCGGCGCGGCCGACCGCCGCGCCTGCTCGCGCCGTACGGCGACCGGATCGACCGTACTCATCGACCACTCCCCGACCTCGCCCGGCGGTACGCCCCACCGGGCGCCGTCGCCCCAGGATCACGGGCGACGCGGCCCCGTGTACACCCCCCCCGACCCACGGCCCGAGCAGCGGAACGGGGCGGGAGGGCCCACCGGTCCGGCATCCCCCGCCGTACCGTCACCCGGGTCGCCCCGGGCGCCCTCCCGCCCCGCTCCGTCGCCGGCCGGCGACCCGTCACCTCAGGTCGCCGCCAGCGCCTCCGTCGGCGCCAGCCGCGAAGCCCGCACCGCCGGGTAGAGGCCCGCGATCCCCCCGATGACCAGCGTCGCCCCCACGCCGCCGGCGACCGCCCACAGCGGAACGACCGTCGGCCAACCCTGGTAGACCGCGAACCCGGTGGTCACCCCGGAGCCGAGGACGGCCCCGCCCAGCCCGCCGAGCGCCGACAGCAACAGCGACTCCGCGAGGAACTGCGTGCGGATCTGCCCCCGCGTCGCGCCCAGCGAGCGCCGCAGACCGATCTCGGCCCGCCGCTCCAGCACCGAGATCACCATGGTGTTGGCCACGCCGACCCCGCCGACCAGCAGCGCCACTCCGCCGAGTCCGAGCAGCAGCCCGGTGAACGCCTCGCCGGCGGCCTTCTGCGCGGTCAGCGCGTCGGAGGGCCGCGACACGTTGACCTCGTCGGGCTGCTCCGGGTTGGCGGTCGCACCGAGCACCGACTGCACCTGGGGCACCGCCGACTCCTTCGACCGCGTGTAGATGGTGGTGGCATGCCCGTCGAACCCGAGGTACGAGGTCGCCCCCTTCCATCCGACCAGCGCCGCGACGTCCAACTCCGGTGCGAGCGGAGACTCTTCGAGGACCCCGACGACCGTGAACCAGCGCTTGCCGATGAGGACCCGGGTGTCCGGGTCGACCTTCCCGATGCCGAGCCGGTCCGCCGCGTCCGAGCCGAGGACGACCGCCGGATAACGCCCGGTCGCCCCGTTCAGCCAGGACCCGGAGCGCAGCCCCGCACCGACGGCGGTCCGCAGGTCCTGGCGCGCCGCGAAGACCGAGATGCCGTTGGTCTCCGCCTTGGGGATGCGGTCGTTGCGGTACACATTGGCGTCCGCGACCTCCCCGATCGCCGAGACCGACTCCACCGGAGCGATCCGCGCCACCATGCGCTCCGCCGTCAGCGGCAGCGTGGCCTGCTTGCCCATCATCGTGTTGCCGGGGCTGACGGTGAGCAGATTGGTGCCCAACGCGTCCAGGGTGCGGTCGAGTCCGGCGCGCGAGGAGGACGAGATGCCGACCACGCCCACCATCGCGGCGATGCCGATCGCGATGCCCAGCGCGGACAGGAACGCCCGCAGCGGACGGGTGCGCAGCCCCACCGCGCCGACCTTCAGCACGTCCCCCGCGGACAGCCGCGCGGGCTTCAACCGCGGCCGGGCCCCGGCGCCGCCGTCCGGACGCCGGGCACGCCGCCCGGTGCCGTTGCCCGCGGCAGCCCTCGTCGCGGAACCCGCGCTCACAGCAGCGCCCCGTCCCGGCCCGGCGCGACGGCACGGACCTCGTCCGCGACCATCCGACCGTCCCGCATCCGCACCTGCCGGGGCAGCGACTCGGCGATCTCCCGCTCGTGCGTGATCACGACGACGGTGGTCCCGGCGGCGTTCAGCTCCCACAACAGGTCCATCACCCCGGCGCCCGACTGGGAGTCGAGGGCGCCCGTCGGCTCGTCGGCGAGCAGCAGCGCGGGCTCCCCGGCGACGGCCCGCGCGATCGCGACCCGCTGCCGCTCGCCCCCGGACAGTTCCTGGGGCTCGTGGTCGAGCCGGTGGCCGAGGCCGACCCGCTCCAGCACCTCCGCGGCCCGGCGGCGCCGCTGCCCGGACCGCAGACCGGTGTACAGCAACCCGTCGGCGACGTTGTCCAGGGCGGTGGTCCCGGCCGCCAGGTGGAAGCTCTGGAACACGAACCCGATCCGGGACGCCCGCAGCGCCGACAACTGCGCGTCGTTCAGTTCCCCGACCGCGTAGCCGTCGATGTGGACGTGCCCGGAGGTGGGCCGGTCCAGGGTGCCGAGCAGATTCAGCATGGTCGACTTCCCGGAGCCCGACGGGCCGACGATGGCGACGAGTTCCCCCGGGGCGACGTACAGGGACACCCCGTCCAGCGCGCGTACCCCGCCGGGGTAGGTCCGGGTCACCCGATCCAGCTCGATCACTCCGGAATCCCCACCTTCGTGCCCTCGGTGAGGCCCTCGCCGGTGATCTCGACCCGGCCGTCGGCGAAGAGTCCCGGTTCCACCGCCACGTAGCGGGAGGTGCCGCCCTCCACGACCTCGACGCCGAAGCCGCCCTCCGAGAGGGCCAGCAGCGCGGCGACCGGGACGGTGAGCACGTCCTTGCGGGTGCCGGAGGAGAACTCCACGTCGACCGCGGCCAGCACGTAACGGTCGGCGGCCTTGCGGCCCTTGGCCTCGGACAGACCGATGACGACCTCGACGGTGGTCTGGGCGTCCTCGCCGTCGGTACCGGGAGTGATGACCGTGCTGACCTCGTCCACCACGCCCTTGGCGACGGTGTCGTCCGGCAGCACCACGTCGACCTTGGTGCCCTCCTTCGCCAACTCCTGGTCGGACGGGTCGAGTTCGACGGTGACGGCCTTGGCGATGCCGGTGTACGTGAGGACCTTCCCGCCGGGGGTGAGCGCGGCGCCCTCCTCCGAATCGACACTGTCCACCCGGACCTGACCGGAGGCGAACACGACCCGCCCCAGGTCCACGATCCCGGTCTCCTTCACCCCCAGGTCCTCCTGCCACTCCTTGACGGCCGCGGCGGTCTTGTCGCTGAACTCGTCGTCGACGGTGAACCCGCCGCCGTACCCGAGCGCCACGAGGTTGCGCTCCAACTGCCGCACGTCCTCGCCCTCCACGCCCGAACGCAACGCCCGGTACGCGGGCTTCGACCCGTACAGCAACGTCACCGGCGCGCCGTCCACCTCGTACAGCGCCCCGCCCCGCTTGACGGTCGCACCGGCCTTCGGCACGTCGGTCAACGTCCCGCCGACCCGCGCAGTGGCCGTCCGGGAGGCGCCGAAGCCCAGCGAACCGTCCTCGCTCTGCGCGTCCTTCAGGTCCCGACGGTCCACCTCGGCGGTCTTCGGCGGCAGCGCGGAGTCGTCACGGGTCTCCGCGTCCGCCCCGCCCAGTCCGAGCGTTGCCGCCGCCACGGCCCCGCCCGCGACCAGCACCGCGATCCCGGCGATCAAGCCGCCGCGGCGGGTCCGCCGCTTGCGGCGGGCCACCCGGGGCCCGGCCGCCGAGGCGTTCTCGGGCTCCTCGCGCACCTCCTCCGCGGCGGTCCCCTCCGCGGGAGCGGCAGCGGTCGGTTCGGTCACAGCAGGTCGATCGGCCACCGGCCGCCCGTCCCCCGCCATCAGCCCTTGCCCTGACGCGTCAGTCCGCCGCCCTTGCCCAGCTTGGACTTGCACTCCTTGTCGGCCGCCTCGAAGTCAGGGTCCTCGGCGATGCTCCGGTCCAACCGCATCGCCCCCTTCTCCGGGTCGGGGAACTCGTCCACCCCGTTCTCACGCATGCACTTGGCGTAGTCGCGCATCCCGTTCATCGCCTTGGGGTCGCCGTTCTTCGCCAGGCCCTGCGGAGCCCACTTGCGGCAGGCGGCCATCGCCTTGTCGGCCTTCGCCCGGTCGGTCTTCTTGTTGCTGCCCCCGCCGATCAGCACTCCGCCGTCGGGCCTCGGGTCCTCGACGTCGAGGCCGTTCTTGCGCAGGCACTCGGTCAACTTCAGGGCCCGCTGCTCAGGGCTCAGGCTCTCGGCGGCACCGGGCTCCTTCGACTTCCCGCCGTCCGCCGAAGCAACCTTGTCGCCGCTGCCGCCGCCCCCACACCCGGTGAGCAGCAGGGCGAGGGCCACGGGCACCGCAGCCAGCGCGCCCCGCGTCCTGGATCGCATCGTGTCGTCTCCTCTGGTCGTCTGGTCCACGCGGCGGGCCCGCCGTCAGCACATCGCCCCGGCGGGCCGCCCCGTGGCACCGAGGGAACGCCATCGACTGTTTCTCCGGTGTTTCCGTCAACCCGCCGCAGATACAAGTCGTTTGATGGTTAACGGGGAAGAAACACGGCAGCCGGGACGATGTCCTGACGGCGGGCCCGCACCGGCCCGCCCCCACCCCGCCGCGGACGAGACCCCGGGCGGACCACGGACGGCGAGGAACGGCGGAGGACACGGCATGCGGGTACTCGTGGTGGAGGACGAACCCCTGCTCGCGGACGCCATCGCGGAATGGCTGCGCGGGGAGACCCACGCGGTCGACATCGCGTACGACGGAGCGGCGGCCCTGGAGCGGCTGACGGTCCACGCCTACGACGTGGTCGTCCTCGACCGGGACATCCCGGCCGTCCACGGCGACGAGGTGTGCCGCGAGCTGGTCGGCTGGGGCGCCGCCGCTCGCGTGCTGATGCTGACGGCGGCGGCCCAGGTCGCCGACCGGGTGGCCGGGCTGTCCCTGGGCGCGGACGACTATCTGACGAAGCCGTTCGCGTTCCCGGAACTAGCCGCCCGCGTCCACTCGCTGGGCCGCCGCTCCCGCCCCGCCGCACCACCCGTACTGCGCCGCTCCGGCATCACCCTGGACCCCGCCCGCCGCGAGGTGTACCGCGACGGACGGTACGTACCGCTGTCCCCCAAGGAGTTCGCCGTCCTGGCGGAGCTGCTGCGCGCCGACGGGGCACCCGTATCGGCGGAGACCCTGTTGGAGAAGGCATGGGACGAACACGCCGACCCGTTCTCCGGGGTGGTGCGACTGACCATCCTCAAGCTCCGCCGCAAACTCGACGCGCCCCCGGCCGTCGAAACGGTCACCGGCGTCGGCTACCGCATCCCGTGACCGCCACCCGTGGCCGTCGCGCCCCCCGCAGCCCCCGCCCCGACCGCACCCGCCGCGCCCTGCGGCTGCTGCCCCGCCGGCTGGCCCCGCGCCGCCTGACCCTGCGGGCCCGGCTCACCCTCCTGTACGGGGGACTGTTCCTGGTCGCCGGACTGGTCCTGCTGACCGTCACCAACGTCCTGTTCAACCAGCGGGCCGCTGAGACCGGGCCCAAGCTGATGCCCGACCCGAACTCCGTCACCGTCAGCGGCTCCGTCACCGGTCCCGACGGGCCCATGCCGGACCACACCGCCCGCACCCGGGTCTACCTGATGAAGAACGGTGCGGTCCTCCAGGGCCAGGCAGCCGCCGCGGAGTTCCTCTCCGACGAACAGAAACGGCTGCGGTCGGCCGCCAGGACGGCCCTGCTCACCCAGAGCAGCATCGCCCTGGTCGTGGTCGGCGGGGCGGCGGCCGGCCTCGGCTGGCTCGTCACGGGCCGGGTACTGACCCCGCTGCGCCGGGTCACCGACACCGCCCGGCGGATCGCCGTGGCGCCCGCCGCCGACCGGGGCCTGCACGAACGCATCGCGCTGCACGGCCCCGACGACGAGGTGAAGGACCTCGCGGACACCTTCGACACCATGGTGGAACGCCTCGACCGGTCCTTCGACGGACAGCGCCGCTTCGTCGCGAACGCCTCCCACGAACTGCGCACCCCACTGACCCTGGGCCGGGCCCTGGTCGAAGTGGCGATGCACCGACGGGACGCCTCCGAGGACGTCCAGCAGTTGGGCGAGAACCTCCTGGCGATCAACGTCCGGCACGAACGGCTCATCAACGGACTGCTGATGCTCGCGTCCTCCGAGAACGCGATCACCGAACGGGCCCCCGTGGACCTCGCGGACGTGGTGGAACACGTCGTCGCCCAAAGCACTGCGGAGGCCGCGGCGGCGGAGGTCACCGTCGAGCACACCACCCGGGAAGCCCTCACCACGGGGGACGCACTGCTCCTGGAGCGCCTGGTGCACAACCTGGTGGAGAACGCGGTGCGCCACAACCACGGGCCCGGCGGGCGGCTGGAGATCACCACCGGCCCCGACGCCGCCGAACCCGGCAACGTCCAGGTGACCGTCAGCAACACGGGCCCCGTGATCCCCGCGTACGAGGTCCCGACCCTGTTCGAACCGTTCCGCCGCCGGGGCGCCGAACGACTCGTCAGTGCGAAGGGCGCGGGGCTCGGGCTGTCCATCGTCCGGTCGATCGCCCACGCGCACGACGGCGGGGTCACCGCCCGACCCCGCGAGGGCGGCGGCCTGACGATCACGGTGACCCTCCCGGCCGCCGAAGAATCCGACGGGTTCGCGGACCTCGACACTGACCATTCGGTGGGTATCTAACGAAGAAGTCAGTACTTGTGGGCTCCCACTCCCTGGAAGAGAATTTAGCCAACCACAAGTCGACGCGCTTTCAGAGGAATTCCACGATGTCCGAGTTCACCGCCACCCCCGCTTCCGCTCCCGCCCGAGTTTCCGTTATCGGACTTGGCTTGATGGGATCGGCCCTCGCCGCCGCCCTCCTCAAGGCGGGCCACCAAGTGACGGTGTGGAACCGAAGTCAGGCGAAGGTCGGAATCCTCGCCGCGCAGGGAGCGATTCCCGCGGATTCCCCGGCCGCGGCAATAGCCGCCAGCGACCTGACCATCCTGTGCCTCACCACCTACGACAACGTCAGCGAACTCCTGGAGCCGATCGCCGGCTCCCTCGCCGGCCGCGTCCTCGCCAACCTCACCAACGGCACCCCCGACCAGGCCCGCACCCTCGCCGCCTGGGTCGAGGCACAGGGCGCCGCCTACCTCGACGGCGGCATCATGGCCGTCCCCCAGTTGATCGCCACGCCCGCCGGATACGTCCTCTACAGCGGCGACGAGCAGGCCTACGAGACGCACCGCGCCACCCTGGCCGCGCTCGGCGGCACCCGCTGGACCGGCACCGACCCCGGATTCGCCGCCCTGTACGACATTTCCCTGCTCACCGGCATGTACGGCATGATCACGGGCATCAGCCAGGCGTTCGCCGTGATGCGCTCGGCGGACGTCCCCGCGGCCGAGTTCGGCCCCCTGCTGGAGAGCTGGGTCATCGCGATGACCCAGGGCCTCGTCGCCGACTACACCCAGGCCCTCGACTCCGGTGACCACCTCACCGACGTCGCCAGCCTCGGCATGCAGGCACCCGCCTTCGACAACCTCATGGACCTCTACCGCGCCCAGGGCGTCAGCACCGAGCTCTTCGAACCCCTGGCCGCCCTCCTCAAGCGCTCCGTCGAGGAGGGCCACGGCGCCGACGGACTGTCCCGCCTCGCGGAACTCGTCCGAAAGTAACTACCCCAACGACAAACGAATTCCGAGGAAGCGGGCGCGAATACGTCAACAACAATTCACCGCGTAGCGATACAGAGCCGTACGGTGCTCCACTCTTCCTGTTCCAGCAGAGACCTCATTCACCTACGGAACCAGCCATTACGGGCCGACCATCAAGGCCCATGTGAACGGCCAGCACATCACCGGCCACCTCGCCCGGACGAACTACACGGTCGTGCGCACCGCCAGCACCAAGGACAGGCCCGCCCCCAGCTACGACTCGGCGAGCGGGGACCTGCCCGAGGACAGCAACCTGATCCCCCCACACGGGTCGGGCCCGGCAGCACCACGGTGCCGCCGGGCCCGACCCGTTTCCGAACGGGTGGGGCGGCCCCGACGCCGACGCCTCCACTCGGACCAGGCCTGCGTCCGTGCGGATGTCATCCACTGCTTGAATGGACTGCCGTCTTCGGCCGAGCGAGGAGAAGAGCCGTGCCCCTGGTCTCTGTCGTGATGCCCGTGTACAACTCGGCAGTCACTCTCGGCGCTGCGATCCGGTCGGTACTCACGCAGACCCACAGCGATCTGGAAGTTCTGGCCACCGACGACAAGTCCTCCGACGACTCCATGGACCTGCTCAGGGATTTCGCTCGACAGGACGAACGCGTCCTCCCGGAATCGGCACCCGAACGCGGTGGTGCGGGCCGGGCCCGCAACCTCGCCATCACCCGGGCCCGGGGGGACTACATCGCCTTCCTCGACAGTGACGACATGTGGCTTCCGGAGAAGATCGAACGGCAAGTCACCTTCGCGGCGACTGCCGATACGCCTTTGACGTTCACCTCCTACTACAAGATGGACGCCGAGCATGACGGTGAGAGTGTCGATTTCGCCCCGAACGGGCGCGTGGTCCGGGCACGAGAGCACGTGGACTACCGCGCGATGCTGGTCCAGGACCACATCGGTGCGCTGACCGCCATGTACGACCGCACCGTCCTCGGCACGCGGCTGATGCCGGAGATGCCCAAGCGACAGGACTACGCCCTGTGGCTGTCCATCATGCGTGACGGCATCGACGCCAGGGGCCTTCCCGAGCCGCTGGCGGTGTACAGGTCCCACCGCGCGGGATCGCTGTCCTCGAACAAGCTGTCACTCGTCCCGTACAACTGGTCGTTGTACCGCGAACACGAACAACTGTCGGTTCCGCGGTCGACGCAGGCGCTGGCCGGAGCGGTGTGGCACTCACTGCGGAAGTCACGCATCTAGGACCCGGCCGCCATCCGCCCGCGCCGCCTACGAGACGGCCGGCCCCGCCAGGTCAGCGCCCCGCGCGACCTCAGCCCCGCAACCCCCGCGCCACCTCCGTGGCCCAGTACGTGAGGATCACGCTCGCGCCGGCCCGCTTGATGCCGAGCAGCGACTCCAGGATCGCCCGCTCCCGGTCGATCCACCCCTTCTCCGCCGCCGCCTCGATCATCGCGTACTCACCGGAGATCTGGTACGCGGCCACCGGCACGTCCACCGCGCCCGCGACCCGCGCCAACACGTCCAGGTACGGACCCGCCGGCTTGACCATCACCAGGTCCGCGCCCTCCGCCAGGTCCAGCGCCAACTCCCGCATCGACTCACGGACGTTCGCCGGGTCCTGCTGGTACGTCTTGCGGTCACCGGTGAGCGAGGAACCGACGGCCTCCCGGAACGGACCGTAGAACGCGGACGCGTACTTCGCCGTGTACGCGAGGACCGCCACGTCGTCCCGGTCGATCTGGTCGAGCGCATCGCGGACCACCCCGACCTGACCGTCCATCATCCCGCTGGGCCCCACCACGTGGGCCCCCGCGTCCGCCTGCACCTGCGCCATCTCGGCGTAGCGCTCCAACGTCGCGTCGTTGTCGACCCGGCCCTGCGCGTCGAGCACCCCGCAGTGACCGTGGTCGGTGACCTCGTCCAGACACAGGTCCGACATCACGAGCAGGTCGTCCCCGACCTCGGAGCGCACGGCGCGCAGCGCCATCTGGAGGATGCCGTCCGGGTCGGTCCCCGGGGTCCCCAGCGCGTCCTTCTTGCCCTCCTCGGGCACCCCGAACAGCATGATCCCGGACACCCCGGCCCCCACCGCGTCCACCGCGGCCTTGCGCAGGCTGTCCAGGGTGTGCTGGTACACCCCGGGCATCGACCGGATCGCCACCGGCTCGTTGACGCCCTCCCGCACGAACGCGGGCAGGACCAGGTCCGCGGGGTCCAACCGGGTCTCGGCGACCATCCGGCGCATCACCGCGGTCGACCGCAGCCGCCGGGGACGCACCCCGGGGAAAGAACCGTACTCACTCACGACAACACCAGCTCCGTACCGTCACGGCCCGGGGCGTGTGCCCCGGGTCCCGGATCGGCCCCGGTCGAACGCGGTCCGCCCCCGCCACGGCCGACGGGCCCGGCGACCGCCGCTGGGGCGGGCCGGGCCCGCCCCGGGCGGTTCGGGCGGACCCCCGCCACGGGGCGTCCGCACTGCACTCCAACCTACGGGGTGGCGCGCCTGCGCCGTGCCCCGGGCCGCCGCTCGCTGGGCCGGGTCACGTGTTCGCCCGCCTCCACCGCGGCGTCCCGCCGGGCCGCACCGAAGTCGGCCAGCGCGGCGGCCAACTTGTGCACGGACGGCTCCGGCGCCATCACGTCCACCCGCAGCCCGTGTTCCTCCGCCGTCTTCGCGGTGGCGGGGCCGATGCAGGCGATGACGGTGACGTTGTGCGGCTTCCCGGCGATGCCGACCAGGTTCCGCACGGTCGAGGACGAGGTGAACAGCACCGCGTCGAACCCACCGCCCTTGATCGCCTCCCGGGTGTCCGCCGGCGGCGGCGACGCCCGCACGGTCCGGTAGGCCGTGACGTCGTCCACCTCCCAACCGAGCTCGATCAGCCCGGCCACCAGCGTCTCGGTGGCGATGTCGGCCCGCGGCAGGAACACCCGGTCGATCGGGTCGAACACCGGGTCGTACGGCGGCCAGTCCTCCAGCAGACCGGCGGCCGACTGCTCGCCGCTCGGCACCAGGTCCGGCTTGACCCCGAACGCGACCAGCGCAGCAGCGGTCTGCTCGCCGACCGCGGCGACCTTGATCCCCGCGAACGCCCGCGCGTCGAGCCCGTACTCCTCGAACTTCTCCCGGACCGCCTTCACCGCATTGACGGAGGTGAACGCGATCCACTCGTAGCGGCCGGTGACCAGGCCCTTGACGGCCCGCTCCATCTGCTGCGGGGTCCGCGGCGGCTCCACCGCGATGGTGGGCACCTCGTGCGGCACCGCACCGTAGGAACGCAACTGGTCGGAGAGCGACGCCGCCTGCTCCTTGGTCCGCGGCACCAGCACCCGCCAGCCGAACAGCGGCTTGGACTCGAACCACGACAGACGGTCCCGCTGGGCCGCGGCCGAACACTCGCCGACCACGGCTATCACCGGGCGGCCCCCGTCCGGCGCGGGCAGCACCTTCGCCTGCTTCAGGGCCTGCGCGATCGTCCCGAGCGTCGCCGACCAGGTCCGCTGGCGGGTCGTCGTCCCGCCCACGGTCACCGTCAACGGGGTGTCCGGCTTGCGGCCCGCCGCGACGAGCTCACCCGCCGCCGCGGCCACCGTCTCCAACGTCGCCGAGACCACCAGGGTCCCGTCCGACGCCCCGACCTCGGACCAACAGCGCTCGGACGCGGTCCGCGCGTCCACGAACCGCACGTCGGTGCCCTGCTCGTCGCGCAACGGCACCCCCGCGTACGCGGGCACCCCGACGGCGGCGGCGATCCCGGGCACCACCTCGAAGGGCACCCCGCCGGAAGCGCAGACCAGCATCTCGCCGGCCGCGTACGTGTCGAGGCCGGGATCCCCCGGCACCGCGCGCACGACCCGCTTGCCGCCCCGGGCGGCCTCCATGACAAGATTGGCCGTGTCCCTCAACACGGGACCACCGACGGCAGTTGACGCCCCGTCAGCAGCCTGGTCCGGTGCGCCCGAGGGCGACCGGGGCGAGGCCGCGTCCAGGACGGTGACACCCACCCTGGCGTGCGCCCGGACCACATCGAGCACATCGGGCTCGGCGATCAGTACGTCCGCACCCGCGAGCGCCTCCACGGCGCGCAGGGTCAGCAGCCCCGGATCACCCGGTCCGGCACCCAGGAAGGTGACGTGCCCGTGTGCGGGAACGGCGGAATGGTTCGAGGCGGTGGGGCTCAAAGTTCTCGCTCCCCCATCAGACCGGCCGCGCCCTTGGCCAGCATCTCGGTCGCGAGTTCGCGACCGAGCGCCATGGCCTGCTCCTGCGTGGAGGGCACGGGACCGGTGGTGGACAGCTGCACCAGCGTCGAGCCGTCGGTCGTACCGACGACACCGCGCAAGCGCATCTCCTTGACAATCTGCCCGTCGGCCAACAGGTCGGCCAGCGCCCCGACAGGGGCACTGCAACCGGCCTCCAGGGCGGCGAGCAGGGAACGCTCGGCAGTCACGGCGGCCCGCGTCAACGGGTCGTCCAGTTCCGCGAGCACGGCGACGAGCGACGCGTCCTGCGCGGCGCACTCGATCGCCAGGGCCCCCTGGCCGGGGGCGGGCAGCACCGTGTCGACGGACAGGAAGTCGGTGACCTCACCGATCCGGCCGATCCGATGCAGTCCGGCGGCGGCGAGCACGACGGCGTCGAGCTCCCCGTCCCGTACGTATCCGATGCGCGTGTCCACGTTCCCGCGGATCGCGACCGTCTCGACGGTCATCCCGTGATCCCGGGCGTACGCGTTGAGCTGCGCCATCCGGCGCGGCGAACCGGTACCGATCCGCGCCCCGCTCGGCAGCTCGGGGAAGGTGAGCCCGTCGCGGGCCACCAACACGTCCCGCGGGTCCTCGCGCTCCGGCACCGCCGCCAGCACGAGCCCCTCGGCGGGAGCCGTCGGCAGGTCCTTCAACGAGTGCACCGCGAAGTCCACCTCGCCACGCAGCAGCGCCTCGCGCAGCGCGGCCACGAACACGCCGGTGCCACCGATCTGCGCCAGGTGCTCGCGCGAGGTGTCGCCGTACGTGGTGATCTCGACCAGTTCCACGTCGCGCCCGGTCAACTCCCGGACGGCCCGGGCCACGAGTCCGGACTGGGCGGTGGCGAGCTTGCTGCGCCTGGTCCCCAGCCTCAGTGCCTTCTCAGTCATGCGCGTCCTCGGTTCCTGCCGTTCGTGACGTTCGGGGGGACACCGGTGACGTCCAGGGGTACGCCAGCGATGCCCTGGGGGGCGCCCGTGCGGCCGGGTGCTTCGGCGAGCCGGACGAGGTGGGCCGCGCCCGGCACCTCGATTCCCGACTCACCGCGCGGGTCGGTGTCGTTCCACCGGGGCCGCTCGGCGCGCGAGACGGAGGCGACGGCCTCCGGGTCCAGGTCGAACAGGGTGCGCAGCGCGTCCGCGTACCCCGCACCACCGGGTTCGGCGGCGAGCTCCTTGATCCGTACGGTCGGCGCGTGCAACAGCTTGTCGACCACGCGCTTGACGGTCTGGGTGATCTCCGCGCGTTCCTTGTCGGCGAGATCGGGCAGCCGCCCTTCCAGGCGGGCGATCTCCCCGGCGACGACGTCGGCGGCCATGGTGCGCAGCGCGACCACGGTGGGGGTGATGTGCGCGGCCCGCTGGGCGGCGCCGAAGGTCTCGACCTCGCTGGAGACGATCGTGCGGACCTGGTCGACGTCGGCGGCCATCGGAGCGTCGGCGGACGCCTCGGCGAGGGACTCGATGTCGACGAGCCGGACCCCTTCGAGGTCGTGCACCGCCGCGTCGACGTCCCGGGGCATCGCCAGGTCGAGCAGCACCGGCGAGGTGGCGGGCGCTCCCGACACGGCGTCCTCGACGGCGCGCCCGGCGATGGCGTCGGCCACGTCCTGCGCCGTCAGCACCAGCCCGGACGCCCCGGTGCAGGACACCACGACGTCTGCACGTGTCAGCTCCGCGGCCACCTTGTCCATCGGGACGGCCCGGGCGGAGACGCCCGTGCCACCGGGTTCGCCGAGGATCGCCACCAGGCGCTCGGCGCGGTCCAGGGTCCGGTTGGCGACGACGACCTCGGCGACGCCCGCGCGCGCCAGGGTCGCGGCGGCCAGCGAGGACATCGAACCGGCCCCGATGACCAGGGCCCGCTTGCCCTTCGCCCAGGCGGTGAGCGACGCGGCGGCGTCCCCCGCCACCGGGTCGGTGCCGGCGAACTGCTGGAGCCCGAAGGTGACGAGCGACTGCCCGGCCCGGTCGATCCCGGTCTCGGAGTGGGCGCGCTTGCCGACCCGCAGCGACTGCTGGAAGAGGTCGTTGAGCAGCCGCCCGGCGGTGTGCAGGTCCTGGGAGACGGCGAGGGCGTCCTTGATCTGCGCGAGGATCTGCCCCTCCCCGACGACCATCGAGTCGAGTCCGCAGGCCACCGAGAACAGATGGTGAACGGCCCGGTCCTCGTAGTGGACGTACAGGTGGGGCGTCAGCTCGTCCAGCCCGACGCCGCTGTGCCGGGCGAGCAGGGTGGACAGCTCGGCGACGCCCGCGTGGAACTTGTCGACGTCCGCGTACAGCTCGATGCGGTTGCAGGTGGCGAGGACGGCGGCCTCGGCCGTGGGTTCGGTGGCCAGGGCGTCGTGGAGCAGCTCGCCCTGGCGGGGCCGGGACAGCGTGGCGCGCTCCAGCACGCTCACGGGCGCGGTGCGGTGACTCAGCCCGACGACGAGGAGACTCATGCCGGCATCACGGCGGGTACGTCCCCGTCGGGTCCCTTGCGCGGGGAGCGGGCGCCCTCGGCCACCGCGTCGGTGCCCTTCGCGGGCTCCTCGGCGGCGTCGGCCGCCTCCGCCGCTTCGGTCAGTTCCTCCCCGGCCTTGCGCTGCTCGTGGAAGGCGAGGATCTGGAGTTCGATGGAGAGGTCGACCTTGCGCACGTCGACGCCGTCCGGAACGCTCAGGACGGTCGGCGCGAAGTTGAGGATGGACGTCACCCCGGCGGCGACGAGCCGCTCGCACACCTGCTGCGCGGCCCCGGCGGGCGTGGCGATGACCCCGATGGAGACCCCGTTCTCATCGATGATCTTCTCCAGCTCATCGGTGTGCTGGACGGGGATGCCGGCGACCGGCTTGCCCGCCATCGCCGGATCGGCGTCGATGAGCGCGGCGACCCGGAACCCCCGGGAGGCGAACCCGCCGTAGTTGGCGAGCGCGGCGCCGAGGTTGCCGATGCCGACGATGACCACGGGCCAGTCCTGGGTCAGCCCCAGCTCGCGGGAGATCTGGTACACGAGGTACTCGACGTCGTAGCCGACCCCGCGGGTGCCGTAGGAGCCGAGGTACGAGAAGTCCTTGCGGAGCTTGGCGGAGTTGACGCCCGCCGCCGCCGCCAACTCCTCCGAGGAAACCGTGGGAACCGAGCGCTCGGACAGCCCGTTGAGGGCGCGGAGGTACAGCGGAAGCCGGGCGACGGTGGCCTCGGGAATCCCTCGGCTACGGGTCGCCGGTCGGTGTGTTCGGCCAGTTGCCACGGTGCTCCTGCGGGTAGAGCGGGGCTGTGGGCGGCCGAGTGTGCCGGGACCGCCCCGTCGACAGAAGGCTATGTCTTTGTGAACGCGTGCACAAAGATGGTGTCCGATTTGCCCGGCCAACGTGACCGGGGTCACGCACTCTCGACGCACGTTCCGGGAACCGACGCACGGACACCCAGAACGCTCACCTGAAGGGGGCAAAGCGGAACACACTCCTCAACACAACCCCGCCCCCCGAAGTCGAACCGAAGCCAAGCGGCATCCGAACAGCCACGATCGTAACCCGTCCTTTAGCCCTAAAGTGCCCACTCGATCCCGAATCGCCCCGTGACGGACACCCGTTTCCGGCCAACGCCCGCCCGCCCCACGGGAATCGCCCCCCTCACCCGCCCCCGAGCACCACACATCACACCGGACGCACCCACCCCCGCCCGCACCTCGGCCACCGGACCGGCCCGACCGGAGCCCGCGACGCCCCCGCCGCCCCGGCCTCCGATCAGCCGGTCAGGCCGTCAGGCCGTCAGGGCTCGGCGCAGCCGGTCCTCGCGGACCCGCCAGAAGTCGTGCTGCGCACCGTCCACGAGCACCACCGGGATCTGCTCCGCGTACAAACGGTGCAGCTCCTCGTCCTGGGTGATGTCCTTCGACTCCCAGGCCGCCCCCAGCTCCCCGCACACCTTCTCGATCACGGCCTGCGCGTCCTCGCACAGATGGCACCCCGGCTTGCCGATCAGGGTCACGACACGCTCGGCGGGCGGCTTCTTCTGGGTACGTCGAAAGAGCGGACTCATACGGGCCATTCTCACCCCCGCACCCCGACACCCGGCCCCCGCCCGGCCCCCGCCCGACCCCGGCCGATCCTTGCCGCTCCCGGCCAACCTCCAGCCGCCCCAGCCCGGCCACCCGCGCCGCGGCCGGTCCGCCGCCCCCGCACCGAAGCGGAACCGGCGGCGGCACCGGGAACCGGGCGGGGAGCGCCACCTGCACCACCCGCGGCGCCGAACGCCCCGGCCACCCGCGGTTCACCGGGCCGCCCCCGGGCGGGCGGGGCGCCTCCGAACAAACTGGCTATGCTCACGGCATGGCCGCTCTTCGATGGCTCACCCCCCGTAGGCGCTCCGCCACGGCACGGAGCGTGCTGGCAGGCGAGGCGTCGGCGGAGGCCGCCCGCAAGTCCTCGACCGACCTCGAACCCACTCCGGACGCGCCCGCCGAGGAGACCGCCGGGGCGGCCCCCGAGGCGGAGTTCCCCGTCGTGGGCGACCAGCGCGCCGCCGCCTTCTTCGACCTCGACAACACGGTGATGCAGGGCGCCGCCCTCTTCCACTTCGGCCGCGGGCTGTACAAGCGGAAGTTCTTCGACACCCGCGAGCTGACCCGGTTCGCCTGGCAGCAGACGTGGTTCCGGCTCGCCGGCGTCGAGGACCCCGAGCACATGCAGGACGCCCGCGACTCCGCGCTGTCCATCGTCAAGGGCCACCGGGTCGCCGAACTGATGTCGATCGGCGAGGAGATCTACGACGAGTACATGGCCGACCGCATCTGGCCGGGCACCCGCGCCCTCGCCCAGGCCCACCTGGACGCCGGCCAGAAGGTGTGGCTCGTCACCGCCGCCCCGGTCGAGATCGCCACGGTGATCGCCCGCCGGCTGGGCCTGACCGGTGCGCTCGGCACGGTCGCCGAGTCCGTCGGCGGCGTCTACACCGGCAAGCTCGTCGGCGAACCCCTGCACGGCCCGGCCAAGGCCGAGGCGGTGCGCGCGCTCGCCGGCGCCGAGGGCCTCGACCTGGGCCGGTGCGCCGCGTACAGCGACTCGCACAACGACATCCCCATGCTGTCCCTGGTCGGCCACCCCTACGCGATCAACCCGGACAGCAAGCTCCGCAAGCACGCCCGGGCCCGCGAGTGGCGACTGCGCGACTACCGCACGGGCCGCAAGGCGGCGAAGGTCGGCATCCCCGCGGCGGCCGGCGTGGGCGCCGTGGCGGGCGGCACCGCAGCGGCGATCGCCCTGCACCGCAAGACGCGCCGCTGACCGACCCCGCGTCGTCCTCCCGCCCGCGGGCCGTGGCCTGTGTTTGGCGGGATTGCACGTACCGCCACCCCTGCCGGGGGCCCGCCCGGCACGTGCACGCAGACGGCCCGCAGACAGAATCCGCCACAACACACCTGGCTCCCACCCCCAAAGCGATCCATCTCGATCAACAATTGCTCACTCTCAGCTAGTTAAACGGACACGAAGCGAAACCAGAACCGCCGTATTCGATGATTTGAGCAACTGGGTGTAGCACCGCCTGTACGAAGCGTTATTCTCCTCAGACGCAACCGGTACCCACACGTCGCCACGACGGGTGAACGGTCCCGCACAGCACGTGATGCAAGCTCTGCCTCTGGGAGTCCCGTGTACCCACACGTCGGGGTTGACGCCTCGGGCCTGGCTACGCTGCGCGCAACGGTCCTCGACCACCTGCGCGGCTTCGTCCCCACCGCGTACGCCGTCCCCGCATACGCAGTCCCCGCACCACCCGCGCCATCCGTCCGTCGTCCGACCGACTGCCCCCGTCCCTCCGTCCGCACGCCCCGGGCCCCCGGCCCGACCGGCCGCTGCTACGCCCTGGCCGACGGCAGCCCGACCGCCGTCACCCGCCGGGGCCGCGGCGGCACCACGACCACCGTCCGCCGCCCGGCTGCGGACAGCGACAGCGCCCGCATGATGGAGCTGGTCGAACGCGCCCAGTCCGGCGAGGCCGAAGCCTTCGGCCGGCTCTACGACCAGTACAGCGACACCGTCTACCGCTACATCTACTACCGCGTCGGCAGCAAGGCCACCGCCGAGGACCTCACCAGCGAGACCTTCCTGCGCGCCCTGCGCCGGATCGGCACGTTCACCTGGCAGGGCCGCGACTTCGGCGCCTGGCTGGTCACCATCGCCCGCAACCTCGTCGCCGACCACTTCAAGAGCAGCCGCTTCCGCCTCGAAGTGACCACCGGCGAGATGCTCGACGCCAACGAGGTCGAGCGCAGCCCCGAGGACTCCGTCCTGGAGGCCCTGTCCAACGCGGCGCTGCTCGAAGCAGTCCGCCGCCTCAACCCCCAGCAGCAGGAGTGCGTGACCCTCCGGTTCCTCCAGGGACTGTCGGTCGCCGAGACCGCCCGGGTCATGGGCAAGAACGAGGGCGCGATCAAGACCCTCCAGTACCGGGCGGTCCGCACCCTCGCCCGACTCCTCCCGGACGACGCCCGCTGAACCGGGGGTCACCTCCGTGGAGGACCTCCGCGGAGAGCGCCCCCGTACGCACCGCCCCAGCCGCCCCACCGGCCCCGCCTGATCCGGGAAACCGATCCCGACACGGTACGCGACGATCAACTCACCATGCGTAAGCGACATTTGGCCGGCACGTCCGGTCGTCGAGCGTCCGTAACCGAAGTGCCGCGCCACTCGTTGTCCGGGATACAGGCTCCCCGTGGTCAACCCCGACCATCTCTGCTCCCTCGAACGGGTGGAAGCCCTCGGGGAATGGAACCCTCAGGACCCCCTGGGGAGTCGACCGTCATGACGAGAGGAGGTGCCGCCAGTGATCGCGAACGTATCGGCGCACCGGCGGGCGAACGCCTTCGCCCAGGCCCTGGAGGATTCGGGCCCGGGTACGCCCGGCCAGGCGGCCGAGCAGTCCCAGCAGTCCGAGCCACCGTACGAGCCGCAGTCCGAGCCACCCGGCCAGTCCGGCGAATCCGGCCGGCCCGAACGATCCACCCGGGCGAACGACCAGCGGACCGAAGCCGCCCGCATGCTCACCCTGGCGAACGGCCTCACCGCCGTACCCAGACCCACCCTGGACCCCGAGGTCAAGGTCGTCCAGCGCGCCCAGCTCGTGGCCGCCATGGAGGCCATGCTGAGGGAGGGCGCAGGCGGTGGGGCGACGGACCCTTCGGTGCCCGAGCAGCGGACCCGCAAGGGGACGAAGGGCGCCCACCGGGCCGGACCGCTGCGAAAACTGCGCCCCCGCACCCGGCTGAGCAAGGGCCTCGCCGCCGGCGGCCTCACCATCAGCGTTGCTGCGGGCGCCCTGGGGGGCGTGGCCGCAGCGAGCGGCGACGCCCTGCCCGGTGACACCCTCTACGGCCTGAAACGGGGCATGGAGGACGTCAAGCGGGGCCTTGCCGACAGCGACACCGACCGCGGCGAGCTCTACCTCGACCAAGCGTCCACCCGCCTCCACGAAGCCCGCAGGCTCATGGACCGCGGACGCGGCGGCCACCTCGACCACGAGTCCGTCACCGAGGTCCGCCGCACCCTGAACGGCATGCGACACGACGCCGCCGAGGGCCACCGCCTCCTGCTCGCCGCCTACGAACGCGACGGCTCACTCGGCCCCATCCAGGCGCTCTCCGCCTTCTCGCGCTCCCACCGCGACAGCTGGAGCACCCTCCGCGAAACCCTCCCCGTCCAGCTCGGCGACGTCAGCGAACAGGTCAGCTCCGTCTTCGACGCCCTGGAACAGGAGGTGGAACCCCTGCGCTCCCTGCTGCCCCGACGCCCCGCACCCAGCGGCACCCCGGACAGCGGCGGCCCCGCCACCGACCGCACCCCGACCGGCCCGACCCCCGGCGGCGCCGAACGCACCGCACCCGCCCGCCCCAGCGGCGGCGAGAGCGGCGACACCCGGGAACGCGGCACCGGCGGCGCCAGCGACCGCCCCGCACCCTCCGCGTCGAGCCCCGGCAAGGACGGCAAGAGCGGTGCGGACGGCAAGGACGGCGCCCTCATCGGCGGCGGCACCGGCGGACTGCTCGACCCGCCCCGAGGCCGCGACCCCGGGAGCCCCACCGCCTCCGACAAGCCCTCCGCGGACCCCGAGCCGGACGTCACCCTCCCGCCGCTCCTCCCCGGTCTCCTCCCGGACCTCGGCATCGACGCCAAGGACACCCGCCCGTAGGCCACGGGGGTGGGTGGGGGCACCCTCGGGAGGCGCGCCCCCACCCACCGGGTCACCGACCGCCTAGAAGAACACCGACCGCCGCTGCACCAACAGCTTGTACAGCGTGTGCTGGATCTGCTCCCGCACCTGATCGGTCAGATCGAACATCAACATCGGGTCCTCCGCCGCCTCCGGCGGATATCCGTCCGTCGGGATCGGCTCCCCGAACTGGATCGTCCACTTCGTCGGCAGCGGCAACGCCCCCAGCGGACCCAGCCACGGGAAGGTCGGCGTGAGCGGGAAGTACGGCACCCCCAGCAACCGCGCCAGCGTCTTCGCGTTCCCCAACATCGGGTAGATCTCCTCCGCCCCGACGATCGAACACGGCACGATCGGCTTCCCCGCCCGCAACGCCGTCGACACGAACCCGCCCCGCCCGAACCGCTGGAGCTTGTACCGCTCCCCGAACGGCTTGCCGATGCCCTTGAACCCCTCCGGCATCACCCCGACCAACTCGTCGCGGCGCAACAGCGCCTCCGCGTCCTGAGCACACGCCAGCGTGTGCCCGGCCTTCCGCGCCAACTCGTTGACCACCGGCAACATGAACACCAGGTCCGCCGCCAACAGCCGCAGGTGCCGCCCCCGCGGATGATGGTCGTGGACGGCCACCTGCATCATCAGCCCGTCCAACGGCAACGTCCCCGAGTGGTTCGCGACGATCAGCGCACCCCCCTCGTCCGGGATGTTCTCGACACCGCGCACCTCGACCCGGAAGTACTTCTCGTACACCGGCCGCAGCAACGACATCAGCACCTGATCGGTCAGCTCCGCGTCGAACCCGAAGTCATCGACCTCGTACTCACCGGTCAACCGTCGCCGCAGGAACGCCAAACCGCCGCTGATCCGCTCCTCCCAGCCACCCGGCCGCCGCTCCTGCGCCCCGTCGCCCTCCCCCTCGTCACCCCGCGGACCGGGCGCCGCACCGGGCAGCGCCGTCACCTCCGCGGGCTCCTCCGGCGGGCCGGGGCGCCGCGCGGCGGGCGCCCGGCGCCGGGCCGGGCGCTGCGCACCGGTGCGCGACCGGTCGTCGTCGAACGGGATGACCTTGGCGTCCGCCATATCGTGCTGCACTCCTCGATCGGCACCCCCGCCACGGCCATGGGCGTGGGCGCGCTGCGTCAGGTCCGGATGCCGCTCACCGGATCGGGCACCGTGCGTCGCGCGACCCGGTCGACCACCCGGGCCAAGGCCGCGGGCGGCAGCAGTCCGGGCCCCCGGCTGCGTACGAAGTCCGCGAAGGTCTCCGCGGTCGTGTACCGGGGACGGTAGCCGAGGGTCTCGTGCAGTTGGCGCGTCGCCACGACCCGCCCGTGCGTCAGCAGCCGCACCTGCTCCGGCGAGAAGTCCGACAGGTTCAGCGCCCGCAGCGCCGACCCCGCCCACGTCACCGCCGGCAGTAGCGTCGGCACGGTGGGCCGCCCCAACCGGCGCGCGCACTGCGACAACAGCAGCACCCCGTCACCGGCCACGTTGAACGTCCCGCTGTTCAGCGTCCCCGGCACCGGGTCGCCCGCGGCGATCCGCAGCACCTCGACCACGTCGTCCTCGTGCACGAACTGGAGCCGCGGGTCGTACCCGAACACCGTCGGCAGCACCGGCAGCGAGAAGTACCCGGTGAGCGGGGTGTCCAGCCGCGGCCCCAGGATGTTGGCGAACCGCAGCACGCACACCGCGACGTCGGGACGACGACGCGCGAAGCCCCGTACGTACCCCTCGACCTCGACGGCGTCCTTGGCGAACCCGCCGCTCGGCAGGGACTTGGGGGGCGTGGTCTCGTCGAACACCGCCGGGTCGCGCGGCGCCGAGCCGTACACGTTCGTCGACGACTTCACGACCAACCGCCGCACCGTCGGCGACTTCTGGCACGCCCCGAGGAGCTGCATCGTCCCGATGACGTTGGTCTCCTTGAGCGCGGCCCGACCACCACCGCCCGGCGGGGTGCCGGTGACGTCCAGGTGGACCACCGTGTCCACGGCGTGCTCGGCGAGGACCCGCCCGATCGCCGGCCGCCGGATGTCCGCGCGCACGAACACGGCGCCCTCCAGCGGGCTCGCCGGCTCCACCGCGTCCACCGCCACCACCCGCTCGACTTCCGGGTCCCCCAGGACGCGTCGGACGAACGCACCGCCCAACTGCCGGGCCGCCCCGGTCACGAGCACGACCTCGCCCACGTTCCGCGCCTGCCTTCCCCGCCTCCGCCGCACCACCGCCGCGTGGAGTCCGCCGTGCCCGGTCGTGGCCCGACCGGTGCCTGGCCGCCACGTTAGCGGGTCGCCACCGGAGGCGAACGTCCGTCCCGCCGCGGGGCGACGGAAAGCAGACACCGCACCAAACGACTGTGGCCCTCCCACCGAAGTGGAAGGGCCACAGAGCGCCGTCGCGGCGCGACACGAAGCAGCTCCCGGAGGGGGCCAGCCGACGACCGCCACCGATGCCCGGGAGCAGTGCTCCCGGACCACCGGACGACCTGGGCCGACCGCTCCTCCGTGAAGGGGAACTACTTCTTGTTGCGACGCTGCACGCGAGTGCGCTTCAGCAGCTTGCGGTGCTTCTTCTTCGCCATCCGCTTGCGCCGCTTCTTGATTACAGAGCCCACGTCAACCCTCGCTCACTTCTGGGACAACCCCTGCTCAGCAGGGACAATCACTCGGTGCGGGGCTGCATTGGGGCCCACACGACCTACGAGGGGCTAGCCTACCCCGCCCGAGCTCCCAGTCTGTAATCGAGGGTGACGATCAGGCGGTGTCCACCCCCACATAGGAGTCGCGCAGGTACTCGTGAACGGCGTTCTCCGGAACTCGGAAGGACCTCCCCACCCTGATCGCGGGCAGATGACCACTGTGCACCAACCGGTACACGGTCATCTTGGACACTCGCATCACCGAGGCGACTTCCGCCACGGTCAAGAACTGGACCTCGCTCAGAGGCCGATCGGCAGCAGCCATGACACACCTGAACCTTCCACACATGACGGGCACCGGCTTCCCCTCCGGTGACTCCTCGTCGCTGTGCGCTCACTCCCCAGACTAGGGGCGGGTGATGCGAGTGGGGAAGAGGAGCAGCGATCGGCGGCCTACTGTGACAGACACGCCCGTTTGAGTACATAGCGAGTGAGCGGCCGGTAGTAAACAGAGCGCGCAGCGTCATCGAGCGGCACCGCCACGGATACCTTCCCCTCCGCCTCCCCCACGAACAGCGCGGGATCGTCGGAATCCCCCAGGCCGATCGCGTCGAACCCCAGCTGACCTGCCCCGCAGACCCAACCGTGGTCCCCGATGACCAACCCGGGCAGCGGCCCTCCGGAGGCCGCACAGGCCGCCAGCGCCACCCTCACGGGCAGCGGAGAATGGGTGTGCGCGCCGGTCTCACGCCCGGCGCACGGCGCATCGCGTTCCCGAACCAGTGCAACGCCCCGTACGTAGTCGAGACGATGCCCGCGTAGGCCGAACCGGGTCGTTATGTCGACAGAGTCACCGGCACCGGGGGTGAGGACTTCACATCCAGCCGCCGACAGGGCACCGGCCAAACTGGCGTAGAACTCCAACAGCCGATCCGGATGTCCGGTGCCCAACAGAACGGCCTCGCGCCGCCCGACCGCCACCGCGATCCGCTCCGCGAACCCGTCCAGCGCCGCGACCGTCCGCCGCGGGTCGATCACGTCCCGCCCGGTCCGGCACTCCGGGTCCCCCGACACCCCGCACCGGTCGGCCATCAGCGCCATCACCTGCGCCGCGCTCCACTCGCCGAGCGGGTCGAGCCCCAGCAGCGCCCGCGGGTCCCGGTCGGCGAAGAGCCGGTACCTGCGCAGGCTCCCCTCCCGCGAGGTGCTGACCTCGCCGGCGAGCCCCGCCCCCACCACGTAGCCCCGCAGCCATCCCGCGCCCGTCATTCCGTCATGGTCCGTCACCCGGGGCCGTCGCGTACCCGGAACGCCCCCGGCCCCCTCGAACGGCCGAACCGACCGACTGCGCCCACCGCCACCGCCACCGAGCACTACGGACCGGGCCCGGCGGGCAACGGCCGAGCGGTCAGGCCAGCAGCCCCCGCAGCGGGAACACGGCCCGCCGTGCGGCGAGCACGGCCTGGTCGAGCCGGTCGGCGGGGTCGTACCCGGCGTCCCAGTCGGCCCAACCGACGGGCCACCGACCGTCGGTCATCCGTCGGGGCCCCGGCATCCTGGTCTTCGCGAAGACCTCCTGCCGCCACTCCTGCGGCACCTCGGCGGTCGGCTCCACGGGCGCCCCCGCGGCGATCCCCACCAGGTGCGTCCACGACCGCGGCACCACCTCGACCACCGCGTACCCGCCGCCCCCGAGGGCCACCCAGCGCCCGTCCGCGTACGCGTGCGCCAGGTCGTGGCAGGCCAGTTGCACGGCCCGTTGGGCGTCCAGGGACACGGCGAGGTGCGCGAGCGGGTCCTCGAAGTGCGTATCGGCCCCGTGCTGGGTCACGAGGACCTGCGGACGGAACTCCGCGAGCAGTTCGGGCACCACCGCGTGGAAGGCCCGCAACCAGCCCCCGTCGCCGGTCCCCGCGGGCAGCGCGACGTTCACCGCCGACCCCGGAGCCGCGTCCCCGCCCGTCTCCTGGGGCCACCCGGTGCCCGGGAACAGCGTCCGCGGGTGTTCGTGCAGCGAGACGGTCAGCACCCGGGGGTCGTCCCAGAACGCGGTCTGGACGCCGTCCCCGTGGTGCACGTCCACGTCCACGTACGCGACCCGCTCGGCACCCAGCTCCAGCAGCCGCGCGATCGCCAACGACGCGTCGTTGTACACACAGAACCCCGCGGCGGAGCCCGGCATGGCGTGGTGCAGTCCGCCTGCGAAGTTCACCGCGTGCAGCGCGTCGCCCCGCCACACCGCCTCGGCCGCCCCCACCGACTGTCCGGCGATCAACGCGGACACCTCGTGCATGCCCGCGAACGCCGGATCGTCCATGGTGCCGAGGCCGTACGAGCCGTCCGCGGAACCCGGGTCGGCGGAGACCGCCCGCACCGCGTCGATGTAGTCCTGACGGTGCACGAGCCGCAGCGTGGAGTCCCCGGCCCGCCCGGCGGCGACCGTCTCGATCCGCCGGTCCAGTGCGAAGGCCCGCACCAGACTGCGCGTCAGATCCAGTCGAACCGGGTTCATCGGGTGATCCGGCCCGAAGTCGTAGCCCGTCACCGCTTCGTCCCACATCAACCGTGCGTGCCCGCTCATGCCGATCACCGTATCGGTCCGGCTGGGACGGCGACCGCAGGGGCGGCCCGCGGTGCTCAGTCCAGCAGTGCGTACAGCTCCCGCATGTCCCCGAACAGCCCGGTGACGTCGCCGAGTCGTTCGGCGGGCATCATCGCGGTGAACCCGTACACGTCCATGCCGGCCGAGACCGCCGCCCGGACCCCGAGCGGGCTGTCCTCGATCACCACGCAGCGCTCGGGGGCCACGCCCATCTGCCGGGCCGCGTGCAGGAACAGGTCCGGCGCGGGCTTGCCCCGTCCCACGTCCTCCGCGCTGAACACCCGCTCCGGGCCGAACCACCGGTCCAGCCCCGTCGTACGGTGGCCCACGCCGATCCGCTCGTGGCTGCCGGAGGAGGCGAGGCAGTAGGGGACGCCGTCGGCCACCAGCCGCTCCAGCACGTCGACGACCCCGGGTACGGGTTTCAGCTCCCGTACGAAGCCGGCCGCCGTCCGCGCCTGGATCTCACGGTCGAAGTCCGCCGGCAGTCGCTGTCCGGTGCGCTCCTCGACGAGGTCGTGCACCCGGTGCACCGCGGCCCCCATGTAGTCCCGCAAGGAGTCCTCGTACGTGGTCGGGTGCCCCAGTTCGGTGAGATAGGCCGCGAGGATGCGGTTGGCGAGCGGTTCGCTGTCCACGAGGACACCGTCGTTGTCGAAGACCACCAGTTCGTAGCGCATGCCTCCGAGCCTAAGGGTCGTCCGCAACTCCCCCCGCGTGGACGGTCCGTGGGGAACCCGGCCCTTTCCCGGCCCGCCTCGCGGAGGTCGCCCGGGGCGAGACGGGAGACTCCCGCACGCCTCGGTGAGACGGGACGGCGGGTGACGCCCGTGGCCGCGGGCGGCGCCGTGGCGGAAAACAAAAAAGAGCTGTGGGCCCCGGAGGAATAACCCTCCAGAGCCCACAGCTCTCTTATTCAAAATTTGTTCGGCGGCGTCCTACTCTCCCACAGGG